>DATFGD010000463.1:0-7163 GCA_035249725.1 Burkholderiales bacterium | reverse complement strand
CACGGCGATCGGAACCATGATATCGAGCAGCACCCTCACACGTGGATCTGGAGCGGCGCTTCGTCGAGCAGTGCGGCCTGTTCGCGCAGGGACAGGATGTGGTCCTGCCAGTAACGCTGCGTATTGAAAAACGGAAAATTCGCGGGAAATGCCGGATCGCCCCAGCGCCGCGCCAGCCACCCCGCATAATGGATCATGCGCAGCGTCCGCAGCGCTTCGACGAGCACCAGTTCCGCAGGATCGAAATCGTTGAACTCGCGATAACCCTCGATCAGTGCGGCAAGCTGCTGTTCCATGTCGCTGCGCTCGCCGGAGAGGCACATCCACAGATCCTGTATCGCTGGCCCGGTGCGCGCATCGTCGAGGTCCACGAAATGCGGGCCGTCGTCCGTCCACAGCATGTTGCCGGCGTGGCAATCGCCATGCAGCCGCAGCGTCCTGACTTGCCCGGCCCGCTCGAAACAGCGCGCCACGCGCCCAAGCGCGTCCGCGACGACGCTGCGATAGGTGTCCTCCAGGTCGGGCGGCACGAAATCGTTGTCCAGTACGAAGCGCGACGGCTCGTGGCCGAAGCTTTCGAGATCCAGTTGCGGGCGGTGCTCGAAAGGCCTGAGCGCGCCGACCGCGTGGATGCGCGCGATGAAGCGCCCGAGCCACGTGAGCGTATCGCGGTTTTCGAGTTCGGGGCTGCGACCGGGCCGGCGCGGATAGAGGGCGAAACGGTAGTCGGCGTGTTTGCTCAAGGTCTCCCCACCGCTCGACAGGGGTGCTACGACCGGAATCTCGCGCTCGGCCAGTTCCAGAGCGAAGGCGTGCTCCTCGAGAATCGCCGCATCCGACCAGCGCGCCGGCCGATAGAATTTCGCCACCAGCGGAGCGCCTTCATCGAGATAGACGAGATAGACGCGGTTCTCGAAACTGTTGAGCGCGAGCAGCCGCCCGTCACAGCGATAGCCGCGGCCTTCGATGGCGTCCAGCACGCAATCGGGAGTGAGGTTTTCGTAGGGAAGCGGCATCGGCAACGCGTTAGTGCGGGACCGCGGATGCGATGCGATCATCTTCGCGCAGAAACAAGCGGCCCGAGGCGAGCCGTTCGGGCAGTACGTGTTCGATGAAGCGCACGTCCGGCACTTGGCAGTCGCGCATAAGCTCGGTGACGACCTGCTCGATGCGATCCAGATCATCAATCGGATGCAACGGCCAGCGAAAGCCCTCGAGCAGCGTATCGTCGAGGGGCGAACTCATACTGGTCCGCACTTCGGCGCTCGCGTCTTCGGCGCGGTGTGCGGAGACCATCACCGTAGGGTCACCCACCACAGCGCGCATATGCCGCAACGTGTTGCTGGTAAAAAGATGCAGTGCGGTCTCGAGTCCGGCCCACCGGCCCGCATGCGGCGCGCGCAGCAAACCGACCGGTGCGCGCGGGATGGCGAGAAGCTCGGCCGCCGGCTGAGCCAGTTGTCGCACCAATGCCTTCGTGAGCGGCAAGCCCCAGGCGCCGATGCCGGACATGGTCTCGGAAAACGAGGGCGCGTCCGCGGGCGCAATACCGGCACCCACGAGAAAGCGAAGTTGAACGCGTTCACGACCCCGCTCCACGTGGAGGGCTTCAGGCGCCAGCTCGCGCGGCGTGCCGGCCCATTGCCGCGTCCATTGGTACACCAGGCTCGGCTTCAGACGCTCGAGCGCTTCGATTGAGCACAGCGCATTGCTCAGTCCGAAGTTGCGGGTCGCGCCGATGGCGCCGTGCCGCTCCAGCAGCGCGTGGATTTCATCGATATCCGGAAGCGTACCGGAAACAAGCGAATCTTCGCGTGCCGCAGTGACGAGCACGATGGGAATCGCGAATATTCGTGCGATGAGCGTAGCGTCACCGGCCTTGACGCCGGCCGCCTCGATGGCGTGGCACACGAGGTCCCACAGCTTGCTATAGGCGATCTGCGACGGCGCTTGCCGCAGCGCATGATGTATTTCCTCGTCGCCTTGCGTGTCGAGACGGTCGCTCACCCAGGCGGAAAGCGTCCGACGTGCTTGCTGATCGCAGTCCGCGTTCCGCCGCACGAGCACGCCCAGCGCGTCATCGGCGGCGAATGAGCCATAGCGTCTCGGTTCCGGAATACGCGACATGCCGAGCGATCAATCGACCCGCGCGCCGGATTCCTTCACGATCTTCGCCCACTTGGCGTAATCCGTCTTCACCACACGCGAAAACGAATCCGGCGTGCCGCCTACGGCATCCGCCCCTCGCGAATTGAGCAGCTTCACGAGATCCGGTGATTGCAGCGCTTGATTGAGTGCGGTGTTGACGCGAGTCACGATATTTTTCGGCGTGCCCGCGGGTGCGAATAGGCCGAACCAGTTGATGACCTCGTAACCGGGAACCGTTTCCGCGATGGCTGGCAACTCGGGAAAAGCGGCCGAGCGCCTGGGGCTCGTAACTGCAAGACCGCGCAATCGTCCTGCCTTGACCTGCGGAGAAAGCGGCACCGCGCTCGCAATGGTGAGGTTCACCTGGCCCGTCATGAGATCCGTGATCAGCGGTCCCGTGCCCTTGTACGGAATGTGCGTCATGCGTACGTCCGCCATGGACTTGAAGAGTTCCATCGCGAGATGACTGGAAGAGCCACTGCCGGCGGAGGCGTAATTCAGCTGATCCGGTTTGGACTTCGCCAGCGCGATCAGCTCCTTGACGGACTTCACCGGCAGCGTGGGTGCGGAAGCCATCATGAGCGGCACGCTGACGAACTGGATTACGGGAACGAAATCCTTGATCGCATCGTAATTGACCTTCCTGTAAAGGTGCGGGTTGATGACGTGGGGAATCGACGAGAAGAGCAGTGTGTAGCCGTCGGGCGCGCCCTTGGTCGCGATTTCCGTCGCGATCAGGCCGCCCGCGCCGCCGCGGTTGTCCACGACCACCTGCTGACCCAGCGCATCGCCCACGCGCTGCGCGGCGATGCGACCGAGGATGTCTGCAGCCCCGCCGGGCGGAAACCCGACGATGAGCCGGATCGGCCGGTCCGGATAAGACTGCGTGGCTCCGCCTGCAAGCGGATAAGCGAGCGCGGCAGCGATGAGCAGCAGGAGTCGCCGCGTCATCAATCGACCTTGGCGCCGGACGCCTTGACCGCCTTGCCCCATTTGGCGATCTCCGACTTGAAGAACGCGGTGAACTGATCCGGCGTGTCGCCGACAAAGTCCGCGCCCTCGGCGCTCATGCGCTTGCGCAGGTCAGGCGCCGCAATCGCGCGCACCGCTTCAGCATGGAGCTTGTTGACGACTTCGCGCGGCGTGGCAGCCGGCACTGCCATCCCGAACCACGATCCGGTCTCAAAACCTTTCAGGCCCTGTTCGTCGAGCGTGGCGATATCCTTTGCGGCCGGGACCCGTTTTGTACTGGTCACGCCGAGCGCACGCAAGCGTCCGCTCCTGGCATGCGGCAGTGTGGACACCATCGCACCAAAATAAACTTCGATGTGGCCCGCAACGACGTCCGCAATCGCAGGCGTTGCGCCTCTATAGGGTACATGGATCATCTTGACACCGGCCATCGTCTTGAAGATCTCCCCCGCAAGATGGTGCGGACTCCCGATGCCGGTCGAGCCGTGGCGCAGTTCGTCGGGGCGCGCTCTTGCCAGTGCCATCAACTCCTTCGCATTCTTTACCGGCACGGAGGGGTGCACGACCAGTATGCCCGGCACCTTGGCGTAATTGATGATGTAAGTGAAATCCTTAACCGGGTCGTAGGTCAGCTTCGGATAGAGCGTCGGATTGATGGCATTCGCGACCGTAGGCATGAAAAGCGTATGGCCGTCGGGCGGCGACTTGGCCGCGATCTCGGTCGCGATATTCGTGCCGCCGCCGGGGCGATTCTCGACGATCACCTGCTGGCCCCACGCCTCGGTCAGTTTCTGTCCCACCGCACGCGCGAGCATGTCCGCCGTGCCGCCGGGCGTGTAACCGACGATGTAGCGGATCGGCTTCGTCGGATAGTTGGAAGCGCCTTGAGCCGTCACGCCCCCTGCCCCTAGCAAAAGAACGGCCGCAAGCATGCTCCGACCCACGTATTGTTTCGATCCAGTCACGTGCACTCCTGTTTTCTTATGGATGATACTGACGGGGTCGTAATGTTACCAACCGAGAACATACGCTGGCCGCCGCGGATCGGCGCCACCGTGCAGCACGCCGTTCTTGTGGTCGGCAACAATGGTGCACACGGCACCGGCGAGCCATGTCGATTCATCCCACCAATACACCTGGTGGCCGCGGCTGGCGAGTTCATCGCCGACCGCTTTATCAATCCGCGATTCGAGATACAACCGGCCGGGAAAATAGGCGTGCGGCTCGAACGAGCCGGGGTAACTGTAATTCGCGAACCGCGGCGCCTCGACGGCATCCTGCACCGCCATGCCGAAGGCGTTGATGTTGAGGAAGACCTGCAGCATCGCCTGGGTCTGCACGTCCCCACCCGGCGTGCCGAACGGCATGTAGACGCGGCCGTTCTTGAACGCGAGCGCGGGATTCGGCGTCAATCGCGGTCGCTTGCCGGGCGCGACTGACGAGGGATGGCCCGGTTCCGCCCACGATTGCGTGCCGCGGCCTGAACAGAGGATGCCCACGCCCGGAATGATCGGTGTTTTGTCCGAGCCGTCGCTCGGCGTGCACGAAAACGCGTTGCCGTCCTTGTCGATCACGCACACATAGGATGTGTCGCCCGGTCCCGGGGCGTCCGCCGCCTGCGGTTCGGGCATCCAGCGGTTCGCAACTTCAGTGAGCGTGCGGGGATCGCCGGCGGGCGGCATGGCGGGCCACGCTTTTTCCACGCTGATCAGCGATCGTCGCCACGCCGCGTACTTCTCCGACATGAGACCCGCGATCGGCACCTTCACGAATTTGGGATCCCCGAAGTGATTGTGCCGGTCGGAAAAAGCTAGCTTGAATGCTTCGGTCACGACGTGGATGTAATCGGCGGAATTGTGGCCCATCGCCTTGAGGTCATAGCCCTTCAGCATGTTGAGCGCCATCGGCAGCACCGGGCCCTGCGACCACGGCCCGCACGCGTGCACGTCTATGCCGTCGAAGCGCGCGCGCACGGTCGGTTCGAAGTTGACGTTGAATGCAGCGAAATCCTCATAGCGCATGAGGCCGCCCTCTTTTTCGATGAACTTCGCCACCGCGTGCGCAATATCGCCCTTGTAGAAAGCATCGCGCGCGGCCTTGAGACCGGCCCGGCGTCCCTTATGGCGCGCCACGCGCTTTTCTTCGTCGGCAAGATGCTGCAGCGTGCGCCCGAGATCCGCCTGTACGAACCGCTCCCCTGCTTCCGGCGCGCGGCCCTTCGGCAGGAAGACTTTGCGGCTCGAGGGCCAGCGCTGGTAAGTGTCACGGTTGTCTTTGATGAACTGCGACATCAGCGGATACATGGGAAACCCGTCGCGCGCGAACCGCGTCGCGGCGGCGGCGACTTCGCCGAAGCTCAGGGTACCGAAGCGGGCGAGCGCGGTGATCCATGCATCGGGCGCGGCCGGAACGACGCAGCGCTCGACACCGGGCGGAATTTTGCCGCCGTGACGCTGGACGAAGTAATCGGGTGTCACCGCTTTCGGCCACACGCCCAGTCCATCGATGCAGTGCACCTTCCTGTCGCGCGCGGTGTAGATGATCTGCGGCGCGACGCCGCCGAAATTTACTTTGTCGGTTTGCAGCACGCCGATCGCGATGCCGGCCGCGACACCTGCATCGATCGCATTGCCGCCGGCTTCGAGAATCTGGAATCCAGCGTGCGCGGCGAGATAATGTCCGGCGGAAATAACATGCCGGGTACCCATGATGGTCATGCGGCTGGAAGCCATGGCGAGTCCTCGAATTGGTCTGCGGACAGCGAAGTAATACTGCGATTTTAGCTGGTATTGCGCGGCGCCGGCAGCGCCCGATTGCAAATCCGATCGCGCCGTGCCGCGCGCGCAGTGTAGTATCATGCGGCGACCACGCCATGCACGCCTTGAGGATCGACATGTCCGCCGCACACTTCCGCCCGCCCGCAGTTTTGCTTGCCTTGCTGCTGACGGCAACCACGACCACACTCTATGCACAAAGCTATCCCACCCGGGCGGTCCGCATGATCGTTCCGTTCGCGCCCGGCGGAAACACCGACATCATCGGTCGCGTCTATGCACCGAAAATGGCGGAAGCGCTCGGGCAACAGCTCATCATCGATAACCGCGGCGGCGCCGGCAGCACCATCGGCACCGAATTGGCGGCCAAAGCCGCGCCGGACGGCTATACCATACTGATGGTGTCAGCGGCCCACACCATCAACCCGGCGATGGCGAAGAAACTGCCCTACGATTCGGTACGGGATTTCGCGCCGGTCGGCATCGTCGCCGATGTGCCTACGGCATTGGTCGTACATCCTTCCCTGCCCACAAAGAACGTGAAGGAGTTCATCGCCGTCGCCAGGGGCCGCCCCGGCGAGATCTTCTATTCGACCGCGGGACGCGGCACGGTCGGTCACCTCGCCTCGGAACTGCTGAACTCCGTTGCCCAAATCAAGATCACGGCCGTTCACTATAAAGGCACGGGCCCATCCATGATCGATCTCGTCGCCGGCCATGTGCAGATGCAGTTTCCGAGCATGCCGGCCGCGGTGCAGTACACGCGGCCCGGAAAATTGCGCATGATCGCGCAGACCGGCGAGAAGCGATCCAGCGCGGCGCCCGAGGTTCCGACCATGCAGGAACAGGGACTGAAGAGCTTCGTCGTGTCGAGCGGATTTGCCATGTTTGCACCGGCCGGCACGCCCAAACCGATCATCGACCGGCTCAACGGCGCCCTGGTCAAAGCGCTCAACGATCCAGGCGTCAAGAACAATCTCACGCAGCAGGGTGCTGAAGTCGTCGCAAGTTCACCCGAAGCGCACGACAAGTTCAACCGTGCAGAGATCGCGAAATGGATCAAGGTCGCGCGCGAAGCCGGCATCCAACCCGAATAACGCGACGACAGATTCCCGGACAGCACAGCATGACACCGTTCGATTGGCAGTTTCCGTATCCTTCTCAGCGCATGCCGACGCTTGCGCGCAACATCGTCTCGACGTCGCAGCCGCTCGCGGCACAAGCCGGGCTGCGGATGATGATGAAAGGCGGCAATGCGGTAGACGCGGT
>DATFGD010000462.1:0-3474 GCA_035249725.1 Burkholderiales bacterium | reverse complement strand
CGCTGGCGCGCGAGGCCGGATTTGAAGCGGAACGCTGCTGGATCGATGCGGGGCGGCTTTTTGCGATACATTATCTGGTCGCTCGGGGGATTGTGGCCTAAGGCCGCCCGTGACCTGAAAACTGACTTGCAGCCGCGCGCGGGAGAAACGATGCAAAAATCGCTGACTTACGTGGCCCTGTGCGCCGCGTTGCTATTCTCCGGCCTGGCGGCGGGGCAATCGTATCCCACCAAGCCGATCCGTTTCATCGTCGGCGTGCCGCCGGGCGGCGCCGCGGATTTCACCGCGCGCATCGTGGCGCAGCGGCTCAGTGACAGTCTGGGACAGAATATGGTGGTGGAGAACCGGGGTGGCGCAGGCGGCACGATCGCCTCCGACATCACCGCCAAGGCCGCGCCGGACGGTTACACCGTGCTGTGGTCGTCGTCGACGACGCACGGCGTCGGGCCGGTTCTCTACACCCGGCTGCCGTACGATGCGCTGAAGAGCTTCACCCATATCGGGCTTGCGACGAGCCTCCCCATGTACGTTGCGGCCCACGCTGCGCTGCCGGTGAAGGGTGTGAAGGAGCTGATTACGCTCGCCAAGGCGAAGCCAAACAGCGTGCATTTCTATTCGTCCGGCAGCGGCGGGATGCCGCATCTCGTGGGCGAAATGTTCAAAACGGCGACCGCCGCGCCCATCGTCCACGTGCCTTACAAGGGCAGCGGTCCCGGCGTCGTCGATCTCGCCGCGGGCAACGTACAGCTCGGTTTCGATTCACTGCCTTCGATTTATCCGCACGTTCAGTCGGGGCGCATCAAATTGCTTGCGACGGTCGGCAAAAACCGCTCCGCAAAGTATCCTGAGCTGCCGAGCCTCTCCGAATTGGGCTATCCGGAGGTGGACGGGAAAGTGTGGTATGGAATTTCGGGGCCGGCCGGCATTCCCAAGCCGGTTGTTGCGCGCATCAGCGGTGAACTCAAAAAAATACTCGATCTTTCCGAAGTGAAGGAGCGCTTCGGCCAGCAAGGCGCCGACGCGACGTTTCTCGCACCGGGGGACTTCGTTGCCTTTATGAAGGCCGAATGGGCGAAATGGGGCCCGGTGGTCAAGGCGACCGGCGCGAAAGTGGATTGACGCGGTCGCAAACATAACGCTGTTTGCGTCGCGCGGATGCGCGGTGATCGCCATTTTCCGGTTGGCACCGGTTCTGGATTGGACTAGCATAGTTTCGTCCACCTGAATTGCCTGTTGCCATCCCATGCTGCCCCGAAAGCACGTTTCGTCTGCGTTGTCGGGCGCGGGCGTGAGCCCGCAGTCGCGCTACGCACGCATGAGCAAAGCCCAGTTGATCGCGGCACTGCATGCTCGCGAATCGCAGCAGCAGCCCGGCGTAGTCGATGATCTCCAGAATCAGCAACGGCAATTGCTGGCGCAGAACCACGATTTGCGCGAAACCCAACGACTGCTACAGGAGTCGCTCGACCGCTACGCGCAGCTCTACGAATTTTCACCGGCCGGCTACCTCGGGATCGACGACGCGGGGTGCGTGCGAGTGCTCAATCTGACCGCAGCGGCCATCCTCGCTACCGAACGGACGCGGGTGACGGGAAAGCCGTTCGCCAACTACATCGCGGAGCCGGACCGTTCGCGTTTCGATACGCATCTTCATCAATGCCGCAACGGCGCGCGAGAAGTCAAGACGGAGCTCGCGCTGAAGACGGCCAACGGAATCCGCGAAATCGAGCTGATCAGCGTCAAGCCCGGCGCTAGTGACGGCGCCCTGTACCGCACGGCAATGACGGACATCACGGATCGCAGGCGTGCCCTTGGGGCGCTGCGCCGGAGCGAGTCGCAACTGCGCTGGCTCATCGACAACATGCCGGCTGTGCTATGGATCAAGGACGAGCATGGAAGCCCGAGGTATGTCAGCGCAAATGTCGCGCGCGTCCTGGGCTATACCGAGCAGGAGTTGCGCAGCGGTGGTGCGCATTTCTGGCTCCACAACGTTCATCCGGACGACCGGGATCGGGTGCAGAACTCGTACGCCCGACTGTTCGCAGACGGCGAAGCAGCCGGTCCCGCCGCCTACGACATCGAGTATCGCAGGCAGGCGAAGGATGGGAGCTGGGTATGGGTGGTCGATCGCGGCATGTCGGTTTCCGAAGAAAACGGCGTGCGCTATGCGACCGGGATGTTCTGGGACTCGTCACGGCGCAAACGCATGCAGGAACAGTTGCGCGAAAGCGAAGAACGGTTCAGACAGCTCGCGGAAAACATCAAGGATGTCTTTTTTCTGACCGACGTGGGCGGCAGCCAGATTTTCTATGTGAGCCCCGCGTTTGAAAAGGTTTGGGGCTTCTCGTCGGACAAGCTGTATCGGGAGCCGGCTTCGTGGCAGGAGTTGATCCACGAAGCGGATCGGGAACGCGTGCGCCGGGCCGTGAAGGTGCGCAAGCCCGGCAGCCCGTACGATATCGAGTTCCGGATCTTCCGGCTCACGGGCGCGGTGCGCTGGATACGATTGCGCGGCTTTCCCATACACGATGCGCTGGGGCGCGTCTATCGTTTCGCGGGGATTGCGGTCGACATCACGTCACGCAAGGAGGCCGCGGAATCGCTGCAGCGATCACACCAGCGGATGCGGGAACTCGCCTTGCACCTTCAGACCGTGCGGGAAGAAGAGCGGAAGCGCATTGCACGCGAGATCCACGACGAGCTGGGTGCGCTCCTCCTCGCGATCAAGATGGATCTGGACGTCTGCCGCAAGCAGCAGGCCGTCGCGCCCGCAAACCGGGCGACGATGGATGAGCTGATCACTCGGGTAGATGCAGCCATAGAGTCGGTACGACGGATCGCGACCGACCTGCGGCCCAGCATCCTGGACAATGTGGGCGTGCTTGCCGCAGTGGAATGGCAGGCGCAGGACATGGAACGCAGGACGGGAATCAAATGCGAAGTCGAAATCGATTCCAGCAAGGATGAACTGGGCGTCGATCCCGAGCGTGCCACGGCGATTTTCCGCATCGTCCAGGAAGCGCTCGCCAATGTGGTGCGCCACAGCGGAGCAACGCATGTGAGGATCGCCTTGCACGAGCGTGCGGGCAACGTGGAGGTCCGGATCACCGATAACGGAAAGGGCTTCGACAGCGACGGCTCACCGGATTTTCGCCGCTGGGGACTTGTCGGCATGGCGGAACGTGTCGGCAGCTTCAAAGGCAGGTTCGGCATAACCAGGGCCACACCGCACGGAACAACCGTGAACGTCTGGATACCTGCGGCTCGTCCGGTGAGAACGAGCGCACGGCTCTGACAGGCCTCGACGCTCATCGCGGCATGTAGGACAAAGCCTGACGCTCATTCCTCTGCGTTCTGCTACGCTAATACCAACAGCCGTAAGCCGCACGTCAGCCTGATGTAGCTGGATGGCGGAGAGCGTTGCCGCTACTGGCTCAGTAACTGTGCGCCAGTCCCGGCGCCGCAAACATGGAC
>DATFGD010000461.1:0-2862 GCA_035249725.1 Burkholderiales bacterium | reverse complement strand
TGCGAGCTACGAGGACTGACGCGATACCTCATTGACGCCGGCTCGGTAAAAACATGAATCGAAGGCTGATTGTTCCGAACGGTCGTCGGATCTGCCGGGCTGCTCAACTGCAGTGTGGTGTTGCGGAACGTGGCGGATAATAAGCCAACAATGGCTATCGAATCAGTCAATCCGGCAACCGGAGAGACGCTCCGCATTTATCAGGAAATGACAGCCGGAGAAACGGCTGCCGCTCTGGCGCTGGCCCATGAGGCGTGGCAATCCTGGCGTAAGGCCTCGTTTCGCGATCGCGGGCGTCCCATGAAGGACGCCGCGCGAATTCTCCGCGAGCGCAAGGAAGCGTTCGCTCGCCTGATGGCGCTCGAAATGGGCAAGCCGTTCAAACAGGGGGTGTCGGAGGCGGAGAAGTGCGCGCTTGGATGCGACTATTACGCCGAGCACGCCGAAGCGCACCTGCAGCCCGAGATCGTCAAGACGGAAGCGGCGAAATCGTATATTGCGTTCGAGCCGATGGGAGTAGTCCTGGCGATCATGCCGTGGAACTTTCCGTTCTGGCAGGTGTTTCGATTCGCGGCCCCCGCGCTCATGGCGGGAAACACCGGCGTGCTGAAGCACGCATCGAACGTTCCCGGGTGCGCAATCGAGATCGAAAAGGTCTTTGTCGACGCAGGATTCCCGGCGGGTGTCTTTCGCACGCTGCTGATAGGCAGCAAGCAGGTGAAGGCGGTGATCGACAACCCGCTCGTCAGCGCTGTCACGCTTACCGGCAGTACGCCTGCTGGCAAGTCGGTGGCCTCTCAGGCAGGCGCGGTCGTCAAGAAAACGGTGCTCGAGCTCGGCGGATCCGATCCATACATCATTCTGGAGGATGCCGATCTCGATCATGCGGTCGCCACGTGCGCCACGTCGCGACTCATCAATTCCGGGCAGAGCTGCATCAATGCGAAGCGCTTCATCGTCGTCGAACCGCTGGTGGAGGCGTTCACCGGGAAGCTCGTCGCCGCCATGAAGCAGAAGAAGATGGGCGATCCGCTGGCCGATGGAACCGATGTCGGACCCCAGGCACGCGCCGATCTGCGGGACGAACTGCACAAGCAGGTCGTGGACTCGGTGGCGAAGGGCGCGACGCTTCTCCTCGGGGGTGAGATCCCGGCGGGCAGGGGATCGTTCTATCCGCCGACCGTGCTTACCGGCGTAAAGGCCGGCATGCCTGCCTATCACGAGGAGCTGTTCGGGCCTGTTGCATCGATCTTCACCGCGCGGGATGAACGCGACGCCATTCGTATTGCCAACGACACGATTTTCGGCCTGGGCGCGGCGGTGTTCACGAAGGACGTCGATCGCGGCGAACGGGTCGCGCGCGAGATCCAGGCCGGCTGCACCTTCATCAACACGCTCGTGGCGTCGGATCCGCGCCTTCCATTCGGCGGCATCAAGGAGGCCGGCTACGGTCGCGAGCTCGGGAGTTACGGGATAAAGGAGTTTGTGAACATCAAAACGGTGTACGTGAAGTAGAGGCTGGGGAGGCGATAGAGGGCGCAGAGTTTCATTAATTCAGCACGGAGGCACCGAGGCACGGAGAAGGAAATTCAATCTTTGCGCCTGATGGCACAATACCCGAGCAAAATCGAACGGCGCGCTCCTTGCGGGAGTTCGTGGAATGGCACCACACGAACTGAACCAGATTTCGTTCATCGTTATTCAATGTGCGATGAAGGTTCACCGCACGCTCGGTCCCGGACTTCGATGCCGCCTTGGCGAGAGAGTAGATCGAATGCGATTCCTCCCAGGAGGACTGGGAAGCAATAGAGATCGCGGAGTTTCACCAATCCAGCGCGAAGGGGTCCTGCTTGCTGCTCTGTGATGCTCCGCGTCTTCGTGCCTCCGTGCTGAGATACGAAAAAATCACTTGAAGAGCTTCAACGGCTGCAGCGGCCGGAATACCTGTTTCTGTATGTTCACCATCGCCACGCCGCAGACGACACCTGCTACGAGTCCGCCGAGCACGAACCACCAGATCGCCGGAATCACCGAGGTGACCATGAAGCCGAGAATCACCATCGTCAAACCGCCGATGCCCTCCACTTGCGTGCCTGTCAGGTGAACCGTGCGCCGCTTGTAGAGTCGCTTTTCCATCAACCATTCGGCGACGACAGGATCGATGGGCGTCAGATTGAGCGCCACCGGCGGATGCGGCGCGTAGAACGTCTGGCGCGCGAAGGCGCATGCCAGTTGACTCCACAGCCAGAGCTGCGACCGCCCGCTGCGGAATTCCTCCAGCAGGTCACCTGCAAGCGCCTCGTTGTCGAGCGCAAGACGATTGATCAGCGCCATCGCGAGCCGGTGGGGTTGTGCTGTTGTCATGCCGGGCCTCCTTTGAGATCAGGAACGCCTTTCCACAACGCGACGAGCGACCGCTGCGTGTCCTTTACCGCCCGGAGTCCGTGCGCGGTTACGGCGAAGAACCGTTTCGCGCGCCCTCCGCGCTCCGGGCTCGGGTTGCCGAGGCGCGACGCCACCAGACCATTCCGCTCCAGGCGTTCCAACGCGGTGTAGACGGCGCCAAGCACCACGCTTCGTCCCCCGGTTGTCTCGATTTCCCGGGCGATCGGAACACCGTACGCTTGCTCGCCAACCCGCAGAATGGCAAGGAGAATCATCAGCTCGAAATCGGTCAACAGCTGCCGGCCCATTTAGTTATAAATTATGAATAAATAGCGGCGGCGTGTCAACTGCTAGAGCTGTTCTCACAGGGGTGTAGTGCAACCACAGAGAACACTGAGACCGCAGAGGCTATTTTTCCTCTGTGCGCTCTGTGAACTCTGTGGTTCGCCCGCTACAGACATACGAAAAGCGCTGTAG
>DATFGD010000460.1:0-7400 GCA_035249725.1 Burkholderiales bacterium | reverse complement strand
GCATCTCACGGTGCTGGAGAATCTCACGCTGGCGCCGATCTGGGTGCGCAAAATGCCCGCGCACGAGGCCAAGGCGCTCGCGATGCAGCTGCTCGAGCGCGTGCGCATCCCGGAGCAGGCCGCCAAGTATCCCGGGCAGCTTTCCGGCGGCCAACAACAGCGTGTGGCGATTGCACGCGCCTTGTGCATGAAGCCCAAGCTCATGCTCTTCGACGAGCCCACGTCCGCGCTGGATCCAGAGATGATCAAGGAAGTGCTCGACGTCATGGTGGAACTCGCCGCCGAAGGCATGACCATGATCGTGGTCACGCACGAGATGGGATTCGCCCGGACCGTCGCCGACCGCATGGTATTCATGGACGAAGGCGAGATCGTCGAATCGGCGCCACCCGCGGAATTCTTTTCGTCGCCGCGCAGCGCGCGCGCCCAGCGCTTCCTTGCCCAGATCCTCGGCCATTGAGCCCGCCCACGTTGACAAGAACATGACAGCGTGCAACATTGCCGCTGCAAATCCACCGGGCTGTTCCGCTACGCGCGATTCAGAAGGCGCATCAGCAAAAGATTCGGCTTCATTTCATAAGGAGGATTCATGGTCGTCTGCAAAGCGTTCCGCTGTACCTTCCGCCGGCCGCTCGCCCTTGCCCTATTGAGCGCGTGCCTGCTTGCACCCCAGGCGTGGGCGCAAAACTATCCGACCCGCACGATACGCATGATCCTGCCTTTTCCGCCGGGCGGACCGACCGACATCACCGGGCGCGTGATCGCGCAGAAACTCTCCGAACAGCTCGGTCAAACGGTCGTGCCCGACAACCGGCCCGGCGCCGCAGGCAACATCGGTCTCGAGCTCGCGGCCAAGTCGCCGCCGGACGGGTACACCATCGTGCTCACTGCGCCGCCCATCGCGATCAGCCCGACGCTCTACAAGAAGCTCAACTACGACGCGCAGAAGGAACTGGCGCCGATCTCGCTCGTCGCGGAAATCCAGAACATCATCGTCGTGCACAATTCCGTGCCGGTGAAGAACCTGAAGGAACTGATCGCATTGGCGCAACGCAATCCGGGCAAGCTTACCTTCAGCTCGAGCGGCGCAGGCAGCACCAATCATCTGGCGAGCGAATTGCTCAAGGGGCGCTATAAGCTCGATATCACCCACGTCCCGTACAAAGGCTCGGGCCCGGCGCTGGTCGCGCTGATGAGCGGGCAGGTGGACTGGGGCACGATGGCGGTGCCCGGTGCCATACCGCTGGTGAACGCCGGCAAGGTGCGCGGGCTTGCGGTGCTTTCCGAAAAGCGCGTGCCGGCGCTGCCCAAGATCCCCACCGCAGTGGAATCGGGCATCGATGGCTTCGTGATGTCGATCTGGTACGGGATACTCGCACCGGCCGGCACACCGCGCGAGGTCGTCAACCGGCTCAATTCCGAAATACATAAAGTGCTCGCGGCCTCGGACGTGAAGCAACGCCTCGCGACTTCCGGGGTTGAACCGCTGGTCAGTACGCCGGACAATTTTGCGAAACACATCCGCGAAGAGACCGTGCGCTACGCCAAGATCATCAAGGATGCCGGCATCACGGCGCAGTGATAAGGTGCTGCGCTAGCGGTTCGTGAGGCGCACGCGAGAGCCCAGGTGTGCGCAATCCTCGTCGGTCTTGAATCCCGCGGCACGTATGCCGTGCGCCGCCAATTCCTCGTCGCGCTCCTGAGTGTCGCCCGTGACGCCCACTGCGCCGATTACTTCACCGTGTTCGTCGCGGATCAGCATGCCGCCGCCTTCGGGAAAAAGCTGCCCGCCCGATGCGCCGATGAGGTAGTTCATGAAGAGCGGCCGTTCTTCGGTGCGTACCCGAACGAGGCTCGATGAACGCCCGAGCGCGAGCGCCGCAAACGCCTTGCCCATCGCCATCTCGAAGCGCATCATCGCCGACCCGTCTTCTTTCTTGAACGCCTTCAGTCGCGCGCCGGGGTCGGTGATCGCGACGCTGAGCGGCCTGCAATCGAGTTCGCGGCCACGGGCGAGGATGGCCTCGATGATCCGATCGGATTGTTCGAGCGTGACAGCAGTCATGTCGTGCTCCCTTTCAGTGTGATGCCGCGACGGCGCGCATTGGCGGCGCGGACGCGTGCAACGATTGTCGGAAATCGGCGGGGCAAATGCCAGCGGACTGCATTAAAATGGCCGGGCCGTCCGCATATGCGGCCCCTTGCTGCAGAACACCGGGTTTGATCCCGCGGCCAGCGATCCGAACTCGTTCGCCGCCCACATCCGGGCCGAACCCGCCAAGTGCGCGAAAGTCATCAAAGAGGCTGGAATCACAGCGAAGTAGTGTGACTCAAAAGGAGAGCTTGATGAAGCGAGTGTTACGGTGTCTGGTTGCGGTAGCCTGCGTGGCCACTGCGTTGGCGAGCACATCTGCAGCGGCGCAGCAGTATCCCACGCGATCGGTGCGTTTGATTGTGCCTTTTGCGCCGGGCGGTCCAACGGACACCATAGCGCGGCTCATCGCGAACCACCTCGGCAGTGCGCTCAAGCAGCAGATCATCGTGGACAATCGGGCGGGCGCGGGTGGCAACATCGGAATGGGCCTTGCAGCCGATTCGCCGCCGGACGGCTACACGATATTGCTCGTGAGCTCGAGCTTCGTGGTGAACCCCGGCCTCTACAAGAAGATCCCTTACGACCCGTTCAAAAGCTTCGCGCTCATATCGAACGTAGCGGCATCGCCCAATGTGTTCACCGCGCATCCCTCTTCCCCGGTGAAATCGATCGATGAACTGGTCAGGAACGCCAAGGCGACTCCGGGCAAGTACAGCATCGCCACACCGGGCATCGGCACAACGCCGGATTTGTCGGCACGGCTTCTCGCGCTCAGTACCAAGGTTGATCTCACTGCGGTGCCGTATGGGGGCGCCGGCCCGGCGGTGGCGGCGGTTGTCGGCAATCAGGTACCGATCGGCTGCACCGCAATGCCGCCTACGACGCCGCACATCCAGGGCGGCCGGCTGCGCGCGCTTGCGGTGACGAGCGCGAAGCGTTCCGAGGCGCTGCCTGACGTGCGCACCATGGCGGAGCTGGGTTACAAGGGCCAGGAAGCCGAAACATTGCAGGGCCTCATGGTGCCGGCGGGCACACCGAAGGAAATCGTGAGCCGCCTCCATGCCGAAGTCGTGAAGATCATGGCCATGCCCGATGTGCGCAAGCGGGTGGTGGAACTCGGCTTCTACATCATCGCAAATACGCCGGAGCAGTTCGCAGCGCAGGTCAAGGACGAAGTGCAGAAGTGGGGCAAGGTGATCCGCAGCGCGAACATCGAAGTGCAATAGCGCGACACCCCACGCCTTGAGAATCCGCGAGATCCGCGAAGCCGCCGTCCCGCTCAAATCGACGCTGCGCAATGCGGTGTTCGACTTCAGCGAGATGACGACTTCGGTCGTCGCGGTGATCACCGACACGATCCGCGACGGCAAACCGGTAACCGGGTTTGCATTCAATTCCACCGGGCGCTATGCCTGCGGCGCGCAGATGCGCGAGCGCTTCATTCCGCGCATCCTAAATGCGAACCCCGAGTCGCTCGTGAACGCGGCCGGCGACAATCTCGATCCCGAAAAAATCCTCGCGTGCATGTTGCAGCGGGAGAAGCCCGGCGGACACACCGAGCGCTCGGTTGCGATCGGCACCATCGAAGTCGCGTGCTGGGATGCGGTCGCCAAGATCGCGGGCCAGCCGCTGCACCGGGTGCTCGCCGAGCGCTACAACGGCGGCAGGGTGATGGACAAGGTCCCGTGCTACGTCGGCGGCGGCTGGTACGAGCCCGGCAAGGGTATCGAAGCGCTGCAGGATGAAATACGCGAGAAACTCGGCCAGGGCTACACCACGATGAAGATCAAGGTGGGCGGTGTGCCGCTCGCCGACGATATCGCGCGCGTCGAAGCGGCATTGAAAGTGGTCGATACGAGCGCGAACCTGGCTGTCGATGCGAATGCCGGGTTCGATCGTGATCGGGCGCTCGCTTATGCGCGTGCGCTCGCGCCCTACGAGCTGCGCTGGCTCGAAGAGCCGACCGATCCGCTCGACTACGCATTGCTGGCGGAAGTGGCCGCGCTCTACGAACCGCCGATCGGCACCGGCGAGAACCTGTTCTCGACTCAGGACGTGCGCAATCTCGTGCGCTTCGGTGGGCTCCGCGCCGAGCGCGATATCCTGCAGATCGATGTGCCGCAGTCCTACGGCATCGTGCAGTTCTCGCGCACGCTTGGCATGCTGGAACGGCACGGTTGGCGGCGTGCTTCGCTTTTTCCCCACGGCGGAAACCAGATGACGCTGCACATCGTGGGCGGTTTCGGCCTCGGAGGATGTGAAGCGTATCCCGGTGTCTTCGGCATCTTCGCGGGCTTTGCGGACGACGCGAAGGTGGAGGACGGTGAGATCGCGTTGCCGGACCGTCCCGGCATCGGCTTCGAAGCGCAGAACACGCTTTACGCGGTGATGAAGGAGCTTGCCGCACCGCGTTGAACGCATGGCGATGCGGAGCGCGCTTGTGTGCGTTCCGCCATGCGTTTAGCATTCTCACAAACTTAGATTAACGAATGAGGAGGCGTGATGAGCGGAGCGCGGCTGTTGAGCCTGATTGCAGCGTTGTTCACTGCCGGCGTGACCTATGCTGCGCCGCCGGCCCAGTCGTATCCGACTCGTCCCATCCGGCTGATCGTGCCGTTCCCCGCCGGCGGCCCGACCGATGCGATCGCACGCATTCTGGGCCAAAAGCTCACGGAGACCTGGGGCCAGCAGGTCATCGTGGACAACCGTGTCGGCGCGGGCGGCAACATCGGCATGGGCATCGCCGCGCAGGCCGCGCCCGATGGGCACACCATCATCTTCGTAAGCTCGAGCTTCGTCGCGAACCCCAGCCTCTACAAGAAAGCCCCGTACGACCCCTACAAGAGCTTCGCGCCGGTCACCAAGATCGCCGCTGCGCCGCACGCGTTCTTCGTGCACCCAAGCCAGCCCGTCAAGACGATCAACGAGCTGATCGATCTCGTAAAAAAGAATCCCAAAAGGTACAACATCGCGACCCCGGGTGTGGGCACGACGCCCGATCTCTCGGCACATCTGCTGCGGCTGGACACGAAGGTCGATCTCACCCCCATTCCGTATGCGGGCGGCGGCCCATCGCTGCAGGCTGTTCTCGGTAACCAGGTGCAGGTGGGGTGCCAGGCGATTCCGCCCGTGACCGTGCACTTCAAGGCCGGGCGGCTGCGCGCACTCGCGCTGACGAGCGAAAAACGTATCGCCGTGCTGCCCGACGTGCCGACGATGGCGGAAGCCGGTTACAAGGGCCACGAGGCCGACACCATGACCGGTGTGCTCCTACCGGCGCGCACACCGAAGGCCATCGTCGACAAGTGGTACAGCGAGTCGAAGCGTATCGTAGGTCAACCCGACGTGAACGCGAAGATCGCCGAGATGGGCTTCAACATCATCGTGAATACGCCGCAACAGTTCACCGCGCAGATCAAGGAGGAGGTCGTGCGCTGGGGGAAAGTCATTTCGGCGGCGGGCATCCCGGTGAACTGACCGCGGTTCGCAGTCGCTGCTTGTCAGACCCATACCCACCGCAAGCCTGCCCTTGAGCGGCGGGAACCATCGCGGCACGTAAACTGCGCGATGGACGCTCCATACGGACAAACCCGATAGAGCCGCGCGAAAATTCAAATGGCAGAAATCTACGTCAGCACCGATATCGAAGCGGACGGGCCGATTCCCGGCCCGCACTCCATGCTGAGCTTCGCTTCGGCGGCATACCTGCGCGACAAAACGCTCGTCGCGACGTTCGAAGCGAACCTGGAGCCGCTGCCCGGCGCGCAGGGTCACCCGCTCACGATGGCATGGTGGGCGACCCAGCCGCAAGCATGGAAGGCTTGCCGGGCAAATCCGCGCGATCCCGCGGTGGTACTGCCGGAATATCTGGCGTGGTTGAAAGCGCTGCCGGGGAAGCCCGTGTTCGTGGCCTATCCGGCCGCGTTCGATTTCATGTTCGTGCAGTGGTATCTCAACCGCTATGCGGGGGAGAGTCCGTTCGCACACTCCGCGCTCGACATCAAAACGTTCACCATGGCCGTGCTCGGGACTGCGTACTACGACTCGACGAAGCGGAACATGCCGAAGGAATGGTTTGACCCGCTGCCGCACACGCATGTCGCGCTCGATGACGCGAAGGAGCAGGGTGCGCTCTTCTGCAACATCCTTGCCTATCGAGACCGCCGGTTCGGCCGCAACGTGCCATGAGCCTCGTGCGCGCATCGATCGCGCTGAAAGACGGCGCAAGGATACCGGTGCTGGGGCAGGGCACGTGGTACATGGGCGAGCACGGCGGAAAGCGCAAGCAGGAAATCGCAGCGCTCCGTGTCGGCATCGAACTCGGCATGAGCCTCATCGACACGGCCGAAATGTATGGCAACGGACGCGCCGAATCGCTGGTCGGCGAGGCGATCCGCGGCGTGCGCGAAGACGTGTTCGTGGTGAGCAAGGTTCTGCCGTCGAACGCGAGCCGCAAGGGCGTGGCGCGTGCCTGCGAAGCGAGTCTCAAACGGCTCAATACCGATCGCATCGATCTTTATCTTTTGCACTGGACTTCGAGCCATCCACTCGAAGGCACCCTGCGCGGCTTCGAGGACCTCCATGCGGCCGGCAAGATCCGCCACTGGGGCGTCAGCAATTTCGACCGGCGCGAAATGGAAGCGATGTTCGCGATTGCGGGCGGCGGGGTCTGCGCTGCGAATCAGGTGCTCTACAACCTCATGCGGCGCGGCATCGAACACGACCTCATGACCTGGTGTCGCGAGCGCAGGGTCGCCGTCATGGCGTACTCGCCGATCGAGCAGGGCCGTGTGCTCGATCATCCTGAATTGCAGCGCATTGCGCAGCGGCACGCTGCGACGCCCGCGCAAATCGCCCTCGCGTGGCTACTCCGGCAGGGCAACATCATCGCTATACCGAAAGCCGGGACAGTCGAGCATGTGCGCGAAAATCGCGCCGCGCTCGATCTCACACTCACGCCGCAGGATCTGCACGATCTCGACCGCGCATTTCCGCCGCCCAGAGGACCCACACCGCTCGAGATGCTGTAGCGCCGAGTACGGCGCCGAACTTTCGCGCCCATTACGGTCCGAACTGAAGTGCGCCGCGGCGTGCCGCGCGCTTCAATTTTGTGTGTGGAGGTCGCTATGGCAAAGGCAAAAGGCAGGAAGGGTCCCCCTGTAAAGAGGCCCGGGCCCCAGCCCGCGCCCATCAAGGAGCCCGGGCCCAAGGCGCCCGAGAAAAAGCACGCAAGATTTCGTCAGAGGTGAACGCCATGAGCGAGCGAGCGGCCGCTACCGGGGATGACGCCCCGCCATTGCGCATC
>DATFGD010000459.1:0-2868 GCA_035249725.1 Burkholderiales bacterium | reverse complement strand
GTTGCGGTGCAGATGTTTAGCGTGCGTCGACCCCGGTCGAAAAATAGAGTGGAAGAGCGTTGTCGAGCTGCCGTTCCTGCCCGAGATCGGAAGACGAAATTCGGAGATGGCCCAACCTTCGCCCTGCTTCATGTTTTCGGGTCGGACATCATCGACATGCACTAATGGGTAAGTAAGCGTCATGGCAGTCCCCGTGCTGAGGATACATAACGGAACAACGGTTCACCCTTCGACAAGCTCAGGGCGAACGGTCTCTGACGGTTTGGTTCACAAGATGTGCTGCAATTGAACGTTGGATACGTGCTGCAATTGAACGTTGGATACGTGATGAAAGTGAACGTTGGATTTCACGAGGGCGCTGTACGTCGCTGTACGTTAAGGTCTGAGCTCACGAGACGCGCTGCACGTTGAACATCGGCTCGCCGCGCAGCCAGTGACCGAAGTTCGCGACGAACATCTCGGCGCAGCGCTTTTCATTGCCGCGCGACGCCGACGCGTTGTGCGGCGAGATGATGACGTTCGGCAGATCCCAGAGGGGTGAATCGCCGGGCAGCGGCTCCTTCATATGCGCATCGAGCGCCGCGCCGGCGAGGCGTCCGCTCTTGAGCGCTTCGATCATCGCCGCTTCGTCCACGACCTCGCCGCGTCCGATATTGATGAGTCGGGCACCCGGCTTGATGCGCGCGAACGCGTCCGCATCGATCAGGTTGCGCGTTTCTTGGGTGAGCGGGCACGCGATGACGAGCCAGTCCGCGCGCGACAGCAGCTCCGGCAGTTTCGCGGGCGGATGCAGTTCATCGACCGGATCGCTCTCCTTGCGCGGGCTGCGACGCACGCCGATCACGTTGAGTCCGAACGCACGTGCATAACGAGCGAACACCGTTCCCACGGCGCCGACCCCGATCAGCACGACGGTCTGGCCGCGCAGATCCTCGGGCAGCGCCGTCCCGCGCAGCGGGCGCCATTCGTGTTTGTGCTGGCCCTGGATGTACGTCGTGAATCCCCGCGCGAGCATGAGGAGTCCGGTAAATCCGGTCTGGGCGACGGGTTCAGCGTTCGACCCGGTCGAACTCGTGAGGGTGACGCCACGCGCATCGAGCTCCGGCGCAGCGTGCTGCTGCCCGATGCCGGAGCTGGTGTAGTGCACCCACTTGACGTTCCGAGCCGCCGCCAGGGCCTCCTTGTAGGCGGCATAGAGCTGCTCGGTGAAACGGATGTCGCGGTCGAGAAAAATGCAGTCGATGCGCTCACAGTCTGCGCGCGCAAGCCGCGCGCCGTTTTGCTCTGGCAGCGTGATGAACTCGACCGGCTTGCCGGCTTGCGCGGCAACGCTTTTGACTTCATCGCCGAAGCGCGCGATGAACTGTTTCGAAACCAGTGCGGTGGCCATGGTGGCGGACGAGCGATCCGTGTTGGTGGAGACGGGGCGGTATTCTACCAAGCCGTCTCGCGCAAAAACCCCGCCGATTGACCGGTTTCGCATCCGTCGCGCATCATTCCACGCTGTCCCGGACTCGACGAAGGACGGTTCGCGATGCCCGTGCGGATTGCGGCGATCGAAGTAGGCCACTGGCACGCGCTGTTCGACGCCGCCTATCTGAAGACCCTGGTGCAATGGCCGGACGTGCGCCTGATTGGTATCCACGATCCGGATGTGGCGATGGTCGCGCAACGCGCCGCGCGGCTCGGTGACCCGCCCGCCTACACCGACTATCGGGAGATGCTGGCGCAGACGAAGCCGGACTTTGTGATCGCGCTGGGGCGTCACAGCGCGATGGCGGAGATCGCGCATTTCCTGCTCGACGAAGGCTTTCCGTTCCTGATGGAAAAGCCGATGGGGCTGAACGCACAGGAGGTGCGAAGCATCGCCGACAAGGCGGCGGCGAAGCGCGCGTTCGTCGCGGTGCCGCTCTTCCAGCGCTATCAGCCTTTCATGTTGCACGCTCGCCGGATGCTCGAAGAGGGCGCCTTCGGTCCGGTGTCGCATTTTTATTTTCGCTCCAATCGCGGCAGTTCCGCGCGATATGTCGCATGGGGTGCGCCGTGGATGCTCGATCCCGCGATCGCGGGCGGCGGATGCCTCCGGAATATCGGGCTCCACGGCATCGATGCGTTTCTAAATCTCTTCGGGGAGTGCAACGTGACCGGCGCGCAGACGAGTGCGCGGGCGCTCGGTGCGCGCGTGGAGGACTATGCGAGCCTGATGTTGCGCTCAGCCGACGGCATCCTCGGCACGATCGAGGTCGGCAACACGTTTCCGGGCACGGGCGCCGATGCGGAGTGGAAAATCGCGGGACGCAACGCGCTCCTCGTGCAGCGTGGTGCGTCGCTGAAGTGCATTACGAGCGGGGGTGAGCAGGAATTCCCGGCGCAGCCCGGTGAACCGCTCCCGGCGCTGGCACTGCATGACGCACTCGCCCGCTGGCAAGACGGAAAGCCGCCGGCGACCGGCGCGGAGGATTGCTATCGCGCGATGCGAATCGTGGACCGGGCGTACGACCTCGCGAGGGGTCCGCACGCGCCGCCGGTGATTGGCGATTAGCCGCCGGCGTGGAAAAGAGGCAAACTAGAAACTATTTCATCCACCGGAGGAATCCGTGACGCACTCGCAGATGCTGAAGACCCGGCGCAAAAATCAGAAAACCAGGAAACGCCTCGCCCGTGAAACGAAGCGCGCGAAGAAGCTCGGCAAGGAAAACGTAAAGGCGGGCCGCACGAACGCGTCGAGTGCATGACGCACCGCTTCTGAAGCGACGCAAGCGCTTTCGCGGCGGGCTACGATGCTCGCGCGGCGTCACTCCACCATACCGCCCGCGTGTTGCGAACTACTTCGCCTGGCCGGAATGCGCCTCACCGCTCTGCGGCTGG
>DATFGD010000458.1:0-2485 GCA_035249725.1 Burkholderiales bacterium | reverse complement strand
CGATCGCCGGTGCGCGCGAGGTACAGAGTTGGGGCGGGTCGGTGCACGCCATCCCTTTCGAGCACGCGCGTTCCACCACGGCGCTGGTGAAAAAACTCAGTCGGCCCGGTTAACGTGCCCGCTGCGGGCAGGGCACGGCTTTTACCCGGGTTCCCGGAAAATCGCGCTGCAATTCCGCCAGCCTGACCACGGTCGCCTCGTCGGGCTCGCGGACGAAGTACGCTATCTGCTTGAGGAAATTTTCCCTTCTGCCCGCGATTGCCGACTTGAGACCGCGCGCCTGTATCGTCTGCAGGAAACTCAGTGCCGCTTCCTCGCTCTTGAAGATGCCGAGCGAGACGGCGTTGCGCCAGGGCGTTGCATCCTGCACCACGAAATAGTCGTTAATGCCCAACGCCGACAGCTCGGTAAGGCTGCGATCGAGCTGCGCCTTGTTTCCGGCCGGCGGCAGATAAACCCAATAACCGCCCGCATCGGTCACGCTCCGCTGCACGCTGGCTTCAGGAAGATTCAGGCCCGCGATGACGGCGTCCGCCCGTGCGACTGCGGATCCAGCCACCGCACCCCACTCGATGCATACGGCCGGTACGACGACCGCCGGTGCCGTCGCACTGGGTGTGGCAGTGGTCGCAGCGGGTGTCTTTTCTCCCGGCTTGATGAGCCGTATCTTTTCCGGGTTGACCTCCAGGGCGGCGATCGCATGATCGGACGACGCACGCTCGCGCGCCGTCCACCCATAGGCGAAAAACGCAACGTTCGCGAGGACCAGCAGCAGAAATACCGTTCTCATCTTTACTTACGCACGACAGCGCACTTCAAGGCGAGTCGAGCGCGATGCACGCAAGCCCCTCCAGCACGAGATTATCCACGACCTCGACGCGCGCGTTAAGCCGTGCCGCGAGCGGGGCTCTACCGCCGCCTGAAAGCACGACGAGCGCATCCGCCTCCCCGGCTTCAGCCATGTAACGCAACATCCGCTCGACGGCGCCCGCGAGCGCGTTGATGGCTCCGCTCATGATCGCATCGCCCGTGCGCGCGGGAAAATAAGTGAACGAACCTTCCTGGCGCGCCAGTTGCGCGGTATTGCCGGCGAGCGCCGCACGCATGAGGTCTATCCCGGGCACGACGAGTCCGCCCAGGAACAGCCCATCGCCGGTGAGCGCGTCCACCGTGAGCGTCGTCCCGGCGTTGGCGACGACGCACGGGCCGCGAAAGAGATGCCACGCGCCGATCAATGCCGCCCACCGATCCGAACCGAGCTGCCCTGGATCGTCGTATCCGCTGCGCACGCCGCACCGATGCGATTCGCTTTGGATCCAGAGCGGCACAGCACCCGAGAGTGCCAGTGCTGAAGCGATGTCTTCGCCGACCGCGCTGCCCGCGACATTCGAGACGACCGTCCTATCCGGCATCGGCAGTCCCTGCAGCGCACCGCCCAGCGTGCGGGCTTCCGCAGTCGCAAGCCACGACGCCCGCACCCAGCGCCCTTCCTCGGCCCAGCCCCATTTGATGCGCGTGTTGCCGGCGTCGATGGCGAGTATCTTCACGCCTGAATTCCTGTGCGGTCGGCGGGCACGAGACGCAGACTCACTTCGCCGCTGTGATAGCGCCGCATACCGCCGCTCGCTGCGACAAGCAGCGCGCCCTGGTCATCGATGCCGTGCGCCACACCGGTTTCCTTGCGCCCGTCGGGCAATGTAACGGTCACCATGCGATCCTGCCAGGCATGGTGACGCTGCCACTCGGCGCGCAGCGCCGCGAATCCTGCGCGCTCGAAAACTTCCAGAACGGAGGCGAGCTCGATCAGAATACACCCCAGCGCCTCATTGCGATCCACGGTGCGACCGCACGCGGTTTCCAGATCGGTCGTTGGCTGGTCGATGTGGCGGCGCACCGCCGGCGACAAGCGCACATTGAGACCCACGCCGATCACGGCGCACGTCGGTCCCAATGCATCGCCCTGCATCTCGATCAGGATACCGCCGAGTTTGCACCCGCGCCGCACGAGGTCGTTGGGCCACTTGAGCGCTGCGTCGGCCACGCCGAGTTTATGCAGCGCGCGCATCAACGCGACCCCCACCGCCGGACTAAGGCCCGTGAGAGACGCGATCCCGTGCTGGAACCGCCACACCACTGAAAAAGTAAGCGCGCCTGCCACGGCCGCGTGCCACGGCCGCCCCAGCCTGCCACGGCCCGCGGTCTGCCATTCGGCAGCGATGACCGTCCCGGAGGCGCCGTCACTACGCGCGTGCTCCAGGGCGAGCGTGTTGGTGGAAACCGTAGAGGCGAGGACTTCCACGGTGTAGCGTGCGCCGTGCTGGCCGAGAAAGCGCCTAATGAGCGTTGGATCCAACAATGAAAGCGCCTGATGCAGCCGATAGCCGCGCCCGCGAACGCGGTAGATCCGCAGTCCCGCACGCTCGAGCGCCCGCACGGAATGCCAGACGCTGCCGCGCGAGACGCCCAGCTTCCGCGCAAGCACCTC
>DATFGD010000457.1:0-9293 GCA_035249725.1 Burkholderiales bacterium | reverse complement strand
GGATACCGACAATCCCGATCACCATCTCGACGCTGCGCTCGACGCGTAGCCCGACCAGTTGGTCGGCCCCGACTCCCAGTCTTCGCAACCGGTGTGCAAGCCGATTTGCACGGCCATTTAGATCGGCGTAGCTCAGTGTTCGCGCTTCGCAGACGATAGCCACTGCTTGCGGCGTTCGGGCGACCTGCTGCTCGAAGCGCTCGTGCAGACAGGCGCCCTTTGGAAAGGATCGGTCTGGATTCCAACCGGAAATTGCCTGCTGCCGCTCCGCCTCCGTCAAAAGGGGTAGCTGACCGATGCGCTCAACGTGGTCCGCTACGATTCCATCCAGCATGACACGGTAGTGGCGCAGCCAGCGCTCGATGGTGGCAGGCGCGAAAAGGTCGGTGTTGTACTCGCATATCACGACCAGGTCGCGCCCGTTATCGACGACGTTGATCGAGAACTCGAAGTTCACGAAACGCTTCGGCGCGTTTTCCACCGCTTCGACCGTCAGTGCGCCGAAATCGAAAGACGAACCGACGCGATCGATGTTGAAGGTCGCGGAAACCAGCGGCGTGCGGGCCGGATCACGCGGCACGTTGAGCCGGTGCACGAGCCGGCCGAAGGTCAACTCCTGGTGCGACTGGGCGTCGAGGAAACTCTGGCGTACGTTTTTGAGATGCTCGACGAAACGTGCCGCCGGGTCGGGCCGACAGCGCAGCGGGATCATGTTGACGCAGTGGCCGACGAGATGAGCGTTGTCGAGGCGTGCCTGGTCCGCCATCGGGACGCCCAGGACGAAATCGTCCTGGGCTGTGAGCCGCGAGAGCAACGCTTCCAGCGCGGCGAGCAGCGTGACGAAAAGCGTGCAACCGTGCTGCGCGCCAGCCGCCTTGATAGCGCGGCTGAGGGACTCATCGAGCCGCAATTCCTTGCACGCGCCCTCGTAAGTCTTGAGCGCGGGACGCGGTCGATCGAGGGGAAGTTCGAGCGTCGGAATCGAATCGGCATATTGCCGCGCCCAATAATCCTCGTCCACGCGCGCGGCCGACTTACCATCGCTACTCGTGATGCGATCGACATACTCGACATACGAGGCAGCAGTCGGAAGTTGTGCGCGCAGGCCCTGACGGTCGGCAGCGTAGATTCGGCCGAGGTCTTTCAGCAGCACGGCCCACGACCAGCCGTCGCAAACGATGTGGTGCTTCGTAATCACCAGCCGATGCATATCCTCGGCCTCCCGAATCAGCCGTGCGCGGAGCAGCGGCGCGCAGCCGAGATCGAACGGCTGCATTGCTTCCTGGTCGAAAATGCGCCGGATCTCCGCGGCACGCTCGGGCGGTGCTAGATTCGAAAGATCGCTTACCGGTAACGTGACCGGCACGGCGTGCGCAATGGTCTGCCGCTCTCCGTTTGCGTCGATGCCGGCGCGCAGTGCCTCGTGCCGGGCAACGACCTGCTGCAGCGCGTTCTGCATCGATTCGTGCGACAGCGGCCCGCGCAGTACGAGCGCGTGGCACAGGTTGTACGCGCGGGAGGCGTCATCGCCCATCTGCGCCGCGGCCCATATTTCCCTTTGCGGTTCGGTGAGCGGCAGCTCACCGCTCGCCGCAAGATCGGCGAACGGGTCGAAATCGACCGGGGTCGTGAGTGGCGCGCTGGTGTGCACTGTGGTCAGTGGCGGGTTTCCGCGGTTTCACGGATTTGCAGGTACTTGCCGGCGCGTGCGGGATCCGGCACGAACCAGGCACTCCTGCCCGATGCGTCGCGGCCCTTGCGCGCGCCGGGCACGGGCGGCTGTTCTTCCCCGCCCGGCAGAAAGCCGGCTGCCTGCATCTCGGCCAGCGTCTCATGGAAGGCGCTGGTGACGCGTTCAAGATCCGCGTCGGTGTGCGCAAGTGTCAGGAACACCGGGCGGCCTTCCAGAATGTGTATGCCTTTTGCGCGCATGTACGAAAAAAACAGGCTGGCGAGCGGCAGATCGTTCGGCAGATTGACGCAGAGCCACGACGCGAAGTGCGTGATGCGCACCGGCGCGCGCACTTTCTCGGCATGCGCGTTCAGCGCATCCGCAAAACGGGTTACGCGGAGATTCAGCGTGCGCTGGAGGTCGGGGCTTTCGTTCTGCAGGCGCAACAGCACTGCGCGCGCCACGCATAAGGCCAGGGGATGGCGAACGAAGGTGCCGGCAAAGAACGTGACGCCAACTTCAGGCGCAGACTGGTCACCATAGCGCCATGCGCCGCCATCCAGCGCATCGAGGTACTTCGCGCGGCCTGCAACCACGCCGATCGGCAGTCCGCCGCCGATCACCTTACCGTAGGTTGCGATGTCGGCGCGTACGCCGAACAGCGCCTGAGCGCCCCCAGGGTGGGTGCGAAAGCCGGTTACCACTTCGTCGAAGACGAGCGCCGTTTCGAATTCCGCAGTGATTTTGCGCAGCTCGAGCAGGAAGTCGCGCGGCTGGTTATCAGGGTGACGGCTCTGCACCGGCTCGACCAGAACAGCGGCGAGTTCGCCGCCCATGGACTTTATCGTCTGCAGCGAAGCGGGGCTTCCGTAGTCGAGCACCACCACGTTTTCCACCATGTTGGGCGCGATGCCGGGTGCGATGGGGATCGAGCGCCGCACGCCGTTCACTGCGGTCGGACGCACCAGCACTTCATCGAAGATGCCGTGATAAGAGCCGGCAAACAGCACGATTTTGTCGCGGCCCGTGACGGTCCGCGCCACCCGGATCGCAGCCGTGACCGCCTCGGAGCCGGTGCTGCAGAACGCGGCGCGTTCCATGCCGGTCATGTCGCACACGAGCCGCGCGACTTCACCCGCAAGCGGGGTCTGAGGACCGGTTTCGATGCCCTGTTCGAGCTGCGCCTTGATTGCTTCGCGGACGAAATCCGGATTGTGTCCGAATAAAATCGTTCCAAAGCCGTTGGCGAGGTCGATGTACTCGTTGCCGTCGACGTCCCACAGCCGCGCACCCGACGAGCGGTTAACGACGATCGGATAGACCATCTCCTTCCACATCGACCGGAAACCGGCGACCGAGCGCGGATCGGCGAGATGCGCGCGATGGTCGGCGGTGAATCGCTTGGAGCCGCGGGTGCGCGCCACATACTGGTCGATGAATGCCCGCAGGTGCTGTTCCTGCATGGGCGCCAGGCTGCTGCCTTGTCCCTTGCTGGGCGGCCGGTAGGGGCCGAAGGCGACCGATGTGCGTTCCGCGGGCGGCAGAGTCGTCGCTGCGGGGGGCTGCGCAGTTCTTCCGGGGTGCGCGGGCGGCGCATCGACACGCGGCTCATGTCGACCCGGCTGCGTGGGTGCAGTCCCAAGCAATCCCGCGCTGCGCAGCATATCCAGTTGGCGCGACATCAGTTCCAGCTGCTGCGCCAGTACGTGTTCTAGCGTGTTCGCGTCGGGCGCGACCGGCTGGCGCATTGCCTCCGGCGCGGGCAGTGCCTGATGCGTGACTGCGCCGGAGAGACGAGCGGGGGCGGCTGGCTGCGGTGCCGGTTCGGCCGGCAACGATGGCGCGATCCGTGCGGCGAGTGCCTGCAGCGTCGAGCAATCGTCGAGCAATTCGCGCATCGAGACTTTGACGCCGAATTGTTTGTGGAGTGCATTGCTCGCCTGCGTCAGAAAAAGCGAATCGAGCCCCAGATCGAGGAACGTCGCGCTGGGTTCGAGCGCGGCGGCGTCGATACCGGACAGCTCTGCGAACAGCGCCTGCAGGCGCTTCACGATGTGCGCGCCGTGATCCGGCGCGGGACGTGGGGCGATTGAAATCGTATCGGGCATGGCTTCCTCGGCGGGAACGGTTTGCGACGGTGCGCTCGCAATGGGCGCCGTCTGCGATTCCACACGCACCGCCGCTGGCTCAACCCAGTGACGGCAGCGTTCGAAGGGATACGTCGGGAGGGACACCTTGCGTCGCGGGGCGTCGTCATTGAACGCGTGCCAGTCGATTCCGATGCCCACGGTCCAGAGCCGGCCCGCCGCAGCGTAGAGCGCGTCCAGGTCCGCATCGGGATCCTGTGCGCCGTGCAACGCATTTGCCATGAGCTGGTTTGACTTGCGGGCAGGGTGCTGACGCGCAAAATTGGTAAGCGCCTGGCCGGGACCCACTTCGAGCAGCGCGAGCGACGGGTCCATGAGCTTGCCTACGCCCGCCATGTAGCGCACCGTATGCCGCATTTGCGTCGCCCAGTAGCGCGGATCGGTGGCCTCGGTGTCGGTGATGGCTTCGCCGGTAAGGCCTGCTATCCAGCGCTGGCTCGGATTCGCGCGCGAAACGGTGGACACGAACGCAGCGAACTCATCGACGATGGGCTCCATCATCGACGAGTGAAAGGCGTGCGAGGTGGGAAGGCGCCGGAATTCGATATCGCGTGCGGCAAGCCGCGCTTCGAGTGCCGCGATCGCCTCATGGTCGCCTGCGATGACCGTTACGTTCGGCGCGTTCAGTGCGGCGACGGATGTCCGTGGCGTCAGATCCGCAGCGATGGTATCGAGCGAGCTGCGCACGGCGAGCATCGCGCCGGAGGGCAGATCCTGCATCATGCGCCCGCGGCGCGCGACCAGGCGCAGCGCGTCATCGCGCGCGAATACGCCTGCCAGGCAGGCTGCGACATACTCGCCCAGGCTGTGGCCGATCATGGCGGAAGGTTGCACGCCCCACGACAGCCACAAACGCGCGAGGGCGTATTCAACGACGAACAGCGCCGGCTGTGTGATCGCGGTCTGCATGATTTGTTGTTGCGCCACGGACAGGCCGTCTTCGCCTGGATACAAGATGGTGCGCAGGTCCAATCCAAGCTGCGGCTTCAGCACTGCAGCGCACTCGTCGATTTCCTTACGGAAACGCGCTTCGGATTCGTAGAGCGCGCGACCCATGTTGACGTATTGCGCGCCCTGTCCGGGAAAGAGGAACGCGACGCTCTTGACGGGACGTTCGGCGTCGCCGTCGAATACGCGTTTTGGGTCCGGCTGTGCGAGCAACTGGATCCCCTCGTTTCGATCGCGGCACACCAACGCGCGCCGATGAGCGAATGCACGGCGTCCGGTTTGCAGGGTGTAGGCGACATCGGCCAGATTGACGTTTTCCCTGGCGGCGAAATGTTTCCCGAGCCGCGCGGCCGCCTCGTCCAGCCGATCGCGGGAGCGGGCCGAAAGCAGCAGCAGGTGCCGCTTGCGCGCGCTCGTCGTTTCCTCGATGGCCGGCGCTTCTTCGAGCACGATGTGGGCATTGGTGCCGCCCAGTCCGAACGAGCTGACGCCCGCTCGCCGAGGTCCTTCAGCGGTCCACTCGCTGAGCGCCGTCGGCACGTAGAACGGGCTGCGCTTGAAGTCGATCTCGGGGTTCGGGTGCTCGAAGTTCGGGCTCGGCGGCAACTGCCTGCGCTGAAGTGCGTGCACGACCTTGATGATGCCGGCGATCGCGGCGCCCGCGTCGAGATGACCGATATTGGCTTTGACCGAGCTCACCGCGCAGTAGCCGTTGCGCCGCGTCGTTCTGCGGAAGGCACGCGTCAGTGCGGCGATCTCGATCGGATCGCCGATCGCGGTACCGGTGCCGTGGGCCTCTACGTACCCGATGCTGTCAGCCGAGATCCCGGCGGCGGCGAGCGCATCGGCAACCGCAGCAGCCTGTCCCGTCAGGCTCGGGGCGGTGAAGCCGACTTTGGCCGCGCCATCGTTATTGATAGCCGAGCCCTTGATGACGGCACGCACGTTGTCGCGGTCGCGAATCGCGTCGTCGAGCCGGCGCAGGACGATGACGCCCGCGCCGCTGCCGCGCACGGTGCCCCGGGCGCCGGCATCGAAGGCGCGACAGTGGCCGTCGGGTGACATGATTCCGCCTTCCTCGTAACGGTAGCCGCTGCGGGTCGGAACGAGGACACGGCCACCGGCCACCAGGGCGACGTCGCAATCGCCCGCCCGCAGGCTCTGGCAGGCAAGGTGGAGGGCCACACCTGAGGTCGAGCACGCCGTCTGGACGTTCACCGCCGGTCCGCGCAGGTTGAGCTTGTACGCGATGCGCGTGGCGGGGAAGTCTTTCTCACTCGCGATCATCGACTGGTATTCGCCGGCCGCTTCGAGCACGTCGGGGCGCGAATTCAGCAGGTGCATCAAGTAAGTGTTGCGCGCAACGCCGGCGAAAACGCCGATCTTCCCTTCGTAGCTCGCCGGATCGATGCCGGCATCCTCCAGCGCCGCCCATGCACACTCCAGCAGAATGCGCTGCTGCGGGTCGATGAGGCGCGCTTCCGCCGGATTGATGCCGAAGAACGCCGCATCGAAACATTCGGCGTCCGCGAGCGGTGCGCCCGCCGGAACGTAATCCGCGTTCTCGAGTATCGCCGGATCCACGCCGCAGCCTGCGAGGTCCTGCGCGGAGAAGCGGACGATCGACTCAACGCGATTGGCGATGTTGCTCCAAAAGGCTTCGATGTCCGGCGCCCCCGGAAATCGCCCCGCCATTCCGACTATGGCGGCTTCGGCGCGATGGGATGTCATCAGGCTCCTATCTTGCTGCCCGCGGCCGCTTCACTGAGCACATCACCGGTTCCGGGGCGCTCGTAGCCCATAAGCTCGGCAAGTTGCCAAGTCGATTCGGAAAGGAAATTGTCTTCCACGACGCCGCGCCAGCGCGCCGCCGCCCGCGGGCTAATGGACCGGTACTGGAAGAGATGCGTATCGCCCATCGGCGTCGAATCGGGCTGGAGGCCGTCGGTCATCTTGCGTTCGAGGTTGTCATAGGGACGCAGCAACCCCTCGTCGAAGCGGATGCCAAGTTGGGCGCACATTTCTTGCATGACCAGGCGCGGGCGCGTGACCAGCTCTTCGTAGCGAATCGCATACTGGCGTTGCGGCGGGATGTTCGTAAGGAAGTCGCCGATGTTCATGTGGCTCACCAGCCAGACGAGTTCGCCCAGTTGCCGCGGGCTGAATTCATGGTTGCCCAGATAGAGCACCTGCTCCATGTGATAGCTCTCGAACGAAGTGACCATGGCATACGGGTGCCGCACCAGGTGGATGTACAGCGGCTCGGCGAAGTCGCGCTCGGCGCGGGCGAGTGCATTCGGGTCCATCGCATAGGACGGCGATTTGTCGACCAGCATGCGCCCGTGGATCGCCTTCTGCAGGTAGCGGTAGAAGCCTCTCGTGCTTTGCCCCTGCTGTTCCAGTTCAGCCATGATGCGTTTGGCTTCGTCGGCGCCGCAGGCGTGCACCTCCATGAGGGCGCGTATGCCGCCTTCGAGCCACAATGCGTAGGGCCCACAGTAGGCCTCGCGACGCTCCTCGAGCGTCTCGAAACCGAGCAACTGCAGCTCGGGCGCGGCGAAGAGGCCGGGATGGCCGGCGAGCATGACCCGCAACAGCGTTGTCCCGGAGCGTGGCGGCGCCAATATGAATAGCGCCGGCGGATTGCGCGCGTGATCAGCGGCCGGCTCCAGCACGGGCCGGCTCGGCACGCAGCGGCGCAGCTGTTCGATCGCCGCCTCGTCGATCGCGCGCGTGCGTTGGGCGGATTCGGCCGGGGCCGAGCCGCTGAACACACGCGCCACGGCTGCAGTGTAATCGCGCTCCAGCATCGCGGCGTATTGCGCGATGGTCGGCGCCTCGAACAGGGTCGTGATGTAGACGAACTCGTTCAGGCGGCTGCGTAGCTGGTTGATGAAGCGCGCGGCGCGGAGCGAGTCGCCACCCAGCTCGAAGAAACGGTCTTCGATTCCGACTTGCTCGATATCGAGGATCTGACACCACAGACCGGCGATGTAGCGCTCGAGTGCGCTACGCGGTGGCGTGTAAGCCTGCGCCAGGTCGGGACGGCGCTTGCTGGGTCCGGGCAGCGCTGCCCGGTCCACCTTGCCGCTGGGCGTAAGCGGCAGCTCGCGATGCAGGCGGAAGCTCCCGGGCACCATGTAATCGGGAAGTTTCTCGCCGAGATGCCGGCGCACGTCGGCGATCAGGTCAGAGAAAGATTGCCAGCGTCCGCTGCCGGCAGGCGCGACCTCCTTGCCGTCGGCACCCAGCGACTGCCACACGCCCGCCGCCTGCTTGCGGTCCGGAACGATGTGGCCCACCAATAGCGGCTCGTGCTGGTCGTTCCTGAAGACGGTCACGGCGCAGCCGTGTACTCCGGGATGGGCGGACAGTACCGCTTCGATTTCGCCCAGCTCGACCCTCAGCCCGCGGATCTTGATCTGGTGGTCGCGCCGGCCGAAGAATTCGATCGCTCCATCGGCACGGAAACGGCCCAGATCACCGGTGCGAAAAAGCCTGCCGCCGGGCCGGCTGCCAAACGTATCGGCAACGAAGCGCTCGGCGGTGAGTTGCGGCCGATTGTGGTATCCCCGCCCCACCTGCACGCCGCCGATCGCGATTTCGCCCATTTCTCCGGGCTTCGCCAGTCCGCCGTGCTCGTCGAGAATGTAGATCTGGGTGTTGGCGACCGGAAAGCCGATCGGCACCGTTTTTTCGGGCCGGTCGCGCGGACAGGTGTACGCCGTGACGTCCACCGCCGCCTCGGTGGGGCCGTAGAGGTTGTGCAGCTCGGCCTGGAAGCGTTCGAAGAAGCGATCGCGAAGGTCCGCTGTGAGCGTCTCGCCGCTGCAGAAGACATGGCGGAGCGACCGGCAACGCGTTTCCAGCCCGGGTTCCTGAAGAAACAGGCGGAGCATCGAGGGCACGAAATGCACGGCGGTGATTTCGCCGTGCTCGATCAGATCGGTCAGATACGCGGGATCCTTGTGACCGTCCGGCCGGGCGACGACCAGTTCTGCGCCGGTCACGAGCGGCAGGAAGAACTCCCAGACCGAGACGTCGAAGGAAAAGGGGGTCTTCTGCAGGATACGATCCGCCTCGGTAATGCCGTAGGCCTCCTGCATCCAGAGCAAGCGGTTGCAGATGGCGTTGTGCGCAATAAGCGCCCCCTTGGGCAGTCCCGTCGATCCCGAGGTGTAGATGTTGTAGGCCAGGTGCTGCGGTCGCACCCCCGTTTCGGGTGCCGCGACCACGGAAGGCCCCGTCTCGGTTCGGCTCTCGAGGAGCAACACGCGGTTCGTCTCGAGCGCCAACTCATGGCGGAGTCGGTCGGTGGTGATGACCGCGCAAGTCTCGGCATCACCGATGATGAAAGCCAGTCGCTCACGAGGATAACCCGGGTCGAGCGGGAGATACGCTCCGCCAGCCTTGAGCGTTGCGAGCAGAGCGACCACCAGCTCGAGCGAACGTTCCATGCACACGCCGACACAGCGGTCCGGGCCCACGCCCGCCTCGCGCAATTGCCCGGCGACCCGGTTGGCCCA
>DATFGD010000456.1:0-2068 GCA_035249725.1 Burkholderiales bacterium | reverse complement strand
ATAGACTTCGATTAGGCAGTGCTGTCAGCGCATCATATTGCGCCAGATAATTCAATTGCGATTCCAACCTTTTGCGAGTGTCTTGCTCCTTCGCATCTCTTATCGCGCGGCGCACAGCCGGGGCAAGCCGCTGGAGATTCGTTTTTAGAATGTAATCCGTCGCGCCCTGCTCCAGTGTCTCTATCGCTTTCTCTTCGCCGATGGTACCTGAGACAAAGATAAAAGGCGTCGCGGGATTCCGCATGCGGGCTACCGCCAAGGCCGATACGCCGTCGAACTGAGGGAGGCTGTAGTCAGCCAGAATAATGTCGGGCTCGAACGACGTGAGCTGCCGGATCATTTCTGCACGCGTTTTCACCGTGCAACCCACGCACTCAACACCGCTTCTTCCCAACTCGTGAAGGATCAATTCGGCGTCGGTCTCGCTATCCTCGATCAGGAGTATTTTGAGACCGCGGCCCATAAGCGCGTCCTCCCTGGCAACTCACTATTGCTGAAAATAGTGTTGTTTCTTGCTACACCGAACAACTTTCCGTTCGGAAGATGACGCACAAGATCGGACCCTCATGCCGTAGTGCTGGCCCTGGCCGTCTTGAGCGCATTTGCGCAGCCATTGACGCTTTTGTTTCAATGGATCTGCGGTGATTTTGGTGGCGAGTCAGGGATTTGAACCCCGGACCAACGGATTATGATTCCGCTGCTCTAACCGCTGAGCTAACTCGCCACAGGAAGCGGCGGAGTCTAAAGAGCAGCCCTCGCATTGTCAAGCCAAAGCGGTCCATAATTCGTTGTTAATTCAATCAGATTCACGACCACGAGCCATCATGAACACAACGTTTGACGCGGTGATCGTGGGCGCCGGATTGGTGGGCGCAAGTCTCGCGCTTGCCCTCGAGCGCGCGAGGCTGAAGATTGCCGTAGTCGAGCCGCAGATGCTCCGGCCGCTCCCGGCTGATGATGGTTGGGACGTACGAGTGTATGCGGTGAGCCCGGGAAACGCGATGTTTCTGGAGACCTGCGGTGTCTGGCCGCGATTGCCGCGCGAACGGCTCTCACGCATTGAAGAAATGCGGGTCTACGGCGACCAGCCCGGTTCGCGACTGCAGTTCAGCGCGTACGATGCCGGTCTGCGCGAACTCGCGTTCATCATCGAGAACCGCCTCTTGCAACACGCGCTGTGGGAACGTTTGAACCAGGCCGCGCATGTTTCCGTGTTCTGTCCCGCACGCTGCGCGCGCATCGCGTGGGAAGCCGACAGCGTTGTCCTGGGATTGGAAGACGGAACCGAATTGAAAGCAAAGCTGCTTGTCGGCGCGGATGGCGCGGATTCCTGGGTGCGCCGCGAGGCCGGCATCGCGACTACACCTGTTGCGTACGGCGAGCTCGGTGTCGTCGCCAATTTCAATGCCACGAAGCGCCACCACGGCATCGCCTATCAGTGGTTTCGCCGCGATGGCGTATTGGCGCTGCTGCCTATGCCGGGAGATCGGGTTTCCATGGTGTGGTCAACCAGCGAACAGCACGGCAAAGAACTCGTGGCTTTAGCGCCGGAAGCGCTTGCGGCGCGCGTCGTAGACGCGAGCCAATCGGCACTCGGTTCTCTCTCTGTCATCTGCGCGCCGGTTGCCTTCCCACTCCAGTTGCAGCGTGTGCGCCAGTTCGTGCGCCCTCGCCTTGCCTTGGTCGGGGACGCCGCGCATAATGTGCACCCTTTGGCCGGGCAGGGCGTGAACCTGGGCTTCCGCGATGCACGCGAGCTTGCGTCGGTCTTGTGCGAGCGCGGTGCCGAAACGGACTGCGGTGATTACCATCTGCTGCGGCGCTACGAGCGGGCGCGCCGTGAAGACGTCCTCGCGCTCCAGCTCACGACGGACGGGCTGCACAAACTTTTTGCACACGAGAACGCGTGGCTTGTGCGGGCACGAAATCTCGGTCTGAGCGGGGTCGATGCGCTGCCCCCGCTCAAGAAGCTGCTGCTGCGGCGTGCCGTTGCGTGAGTGGCTTCCGGCACAGCACTTTCGAGGATAGAACTATGCGGGGACGCATTGCGGTCGGCGCACTACTCTTG
>DATFGD010000455.1:0-10431 GCA_035249725.1 Burkholderiales bacterium | reverse complement strand
ATAGAGCGCAACACCGGTTTCATCGCAGGACGTTTCGATGCCAAGGACCAGCATGGGGCGTGCCGTACAGGCTTTATCAAATGGTGGACGCTAGCTATAATACCGGGTTTCGAAATCCCTGAAGGATGTACATGCCGACTGTCCGCGTCAAGGAAAACGAGCCGTTCGAAGTGGCGCTGCGCCGCTTCAAGCGCACGGTGGAAAAAACCGGCCTGCTCACCGAGCTTCGCGCCCGTGAGTATTACGAAAAGCCCACCTCCGAGCGCAAACGCAAGCTCGCCGCTGCGATCAAGCGCCATCACAAACGGCTACGCTCGCAGCTTCTGCCGCCGAAACTGTACTGAGTTCGCGGACGGCCGGCCAAAGCGTGAGGCGCGTCCTCACGCTTTTTGCTTTTGATTCTGGTTTCTCCACCTTTTCTTTTCTCTATCGGATGTCGCTCAAGACCCGTATCAGCGAGGACGTAAAGACGGCGATGCGCGCCGGCGACGCGAAGCGCCGCGATGCCTTGCGATTGCTGCTCGCTGCCCTCAAGCAGCGTGAGGTGGACGAGCGCAAGGAACTGCCCGATGCGGATGTCATCGCCGTGGTCGAAAAGATGATCAAGCAGCGTCGGGATTCCATCGCGCAATTCGAGCAGGGCGGTCGCCAGGACCTGGCGGACGTCGAGAAGTTCGAGGTCGGTGTGCTGCAGGCGTACATGCCGCAGGCGATGTCCGATGCGGAAGTGGAATCCGCGGTAGCGGCCGCGATCCAGGAATCGGGCGCGAAAAGCGCCGCGGACATGGGCAAGGTTATGGCGGCGCTCAAGCCGCGGGTCGCCGGTCGCGCCGATATGGGGAAAGTGTCGGGACTCGTTAAAGTCAAACTCGCCAAAGCCTGACCGCGCTCCGACCACGCCCGCCTCGTCGCCGCCCGCTCGCCCGCAGTTCGGAGACGTAGCCTATAATGGCCCCATGGTCGGAGCCATGATTAAGCCATCCCGGACGTCTGGTTCCGGCCATCCGATGGGCGGCGCGCCGGTTGTTCCCGCGCTGTGATTCCCCGCCCTTTTATCCAGGACCTCTTGAGCCGCGTCGACATCGTCGACGTAGTGGACCGGCACGTGAAGCTCAAGCGCGCCGGCGCGAATTTTGTCGCGTGCTGCCCCTTTCACAGTGAGAAAAGCCCGTCTTTCACGGTGAGCCCCACCAAGCAGTTTTATCACTGCTTCGGGTGCGGCGCACACGGCACCGCGGTCGGTTTTCTCATGGAGTATAACGGCCTCGGCTTCGTCGACGCCATCAAGGAGCTTGCGCACGGCGTGGGCATGTCCGTGCCCGAGGTGCAGCCTGACCCCGCAGTGCAGCGTAAGGCGGAAGCGGGTGAGGACCTGCACGGCGTGCTGCTCAAGGCGGCGCACTACTATCGCGCGCAGTTGAAGGACGCTTCGCACGCCATCGATTACCTCAAGCGCCGCGGTCTATCCGGAGACATCGCCAAGCGCTTCGGCGTAGGTTACGCCCCCGTCGGCTGGCAAAACCTCGAAGCGGTCTTTCCGGATTACAGCGCCAAGGCGCTGGTGACGGCGGGCCTCGTCAAAGTCAACGACGATAACCGGCGCTACGACATCTTTCGCGACCGCATCATGTTTCCCATCGTGGACGTGCGCGGCAACGTGATCGGATTTGGCGGGCGCGTGCTGGACCAGGGTGAGCCGAAGTATCTCAATTCACCCGAGACCCCGATCTTCGAGAAGGGCCGCGAGCTTTACGGTCTCTACCAGGCGCGCAGCGCGATCCGCAAGGCCGGGCGCGTGATCGTGGTGGAGGGCTACATGGACGTGGTCGCGCTGGCACAGCACGGGGTCGAGTACGCCGTCGCCACACTCGGCACGGCGACCAGCGCGCTGCACGTCCAAAAGCTCACGCGGCAGGCCGATGAAGTGGTTTTCTGCTTCGATGGGGACGATGCAGGGCGGCGTGCCGCGTGGCGCGCGCTGGAGCAGAGCCTGGCGCAACTCGACGACGGCAAGCAGGTCCGCTTTCTGTTTCTGCCGCAGGGCGAGGACCCGGACAGTTACGTGCGCAAATCCGGCAAGGCGGCATTTGAAGCGCTCGTATCCGGGGCGCCGCCACTCTCCCGCTTCATGCTGGATGAACTGGCGCGCCGCGTCGACCTGTCCACCGCCGAAGGCAGAGCGGCATTTCTGCATCAGGCAAAGCCGCTGCTCAACCAGATGCCGGCGAATGCACTGCGCGCTCAAATCGTGCGCGAAATCGCGGTCGTGACCCGGATGGCCGCTGAGGAAGTGGAGCGCCTCTGCGATTTGCCGCCCGTAGTCGCGCGAACCCGTGCCCAACCCAGAGCGCCGCGGGCGGCACCAACGCCGCTGGCCACCCGGTTATTGCAGGTGCTCATGGGAAATCCCGCGCTCTCCGGAACGATCTCCGAGGCACAACGGAAGCTGCTCGAGTCGGAGCCTGAACTCGCGCCCGTCGCCGCGCTGATTGAATTGCTGCAAACGAGCGGGGCCACTTCGTTGGGGATGGCGTTCGAGGCCATGCGGGATTCCGACTACAGCGGGGTCTACGCCACCGTTGCTGGCGATACGCTGCTCGCTACCGGTGACGAGGCCGCCGCACAGGCGGATTTGGAGGGTCTTTTTACTCAATTGGAACTCAAGCGGGTGCAGAACGAATACACCCGCCTTTCTGCGAGCGGGGTTCGAGACGAGGCGGAACGCTCCCGTTTCAACGAACTGGCGCGCCGGCTCGCTGAACTCAAGGGCGCGGGCGCGGTCAATGTTCGTTCGCAAATTTAACGGGTTATGATTGATATGCTGGACTCCGGCCCCATTTTTACAAGGGCGGATTGACGGGCCAAGGCGCGCAATATCATTTGCTGAACAAATAGTTAGATGAGCGGTCAATACCATAGGCCGCGTTCGATTACGGTATAATGCGCGGTTTTTTGACGAAATCTCTGGCGGGGATGGACACATGGCGAAACTCAAGCAGACGGCGCGCTCCAAGGCCAAGACGGTAAAGAAAAAAAACGTAGCCAAGGCCAAGGCGGCGGCTAAATCGAAAACGCACGCGCGGAAGGTGCTGAAGAAGACCGCCGCGGCGAAGGCGCGCGCGCTGCTGAAGGGCAGGCTCAGGAGCAAGGCCAAGGCGGCGCGATCGCCGCTCAAGACCAAGTCATTCGCGAAGGCCAAGCCCAAAGCCACTTCGAAGGACAAACGGCTTGCCAAGGTCAAGGCCGCGGCCAAGAAGGTGCTCGCCAAGATCCAGAATAAGGCTGCGCTCGACAAGGCGTTGCCGCAGCAACAGGTGCTGGCAAAAGCGAAAGCCGATGCGCCGGGCAAACCGGGACGGCGCACCAAGCTCACGGCCAAAGAAAAGGCGCTGGTCAAGGAATTCGAGCGCCGCGAACTTTCGCCTGCGGACGCGGAAGCGCGCCGCACCCGCCTCAAGAATCTCATCGTGCTCGGCAAGGAGCGCGGCTACCTCACCTACGCCGAGATCAACGATCACCTGCCGGACGACATGCTGGATGCCGAGCAGATCGAGAACATCATCAGCATGATCAACGACATGGGGATCCAGGTCTACGATGAGGCCCCGGATGCCGAGACGCTCCTCATGTCGGATGCCGCGCCCGCCGTGACGGACGAAGACGCCGTGGAAGAGGCCGAGGCGGCGCTTTCGACGGTCGATTCCGAATTCGGCCGTACTACCGATCCGGTGCGGATGTACATGCGCGAAATGGGATCGGTCGAGCTGCTCACGCGCGAGGGCGAGATCGAGATCGCCAAACGCATCGAGGACGGGCTCAAGCACATGATCCAGGCGATCTCGGCGTGCCCGACCACCATCGCCGAAATCCTCGCGCTCGCCGAGAAAATCGAGAAGGACGAAAGCCGCGTCGACGAGGTGGTGGACGGGCTGGTCGATCCCAACGCCGAAGACGTGCTCGAGGAAATGGCGGAAGAAGAGGCCGAGGTCGAGGAAGAGATCGAGGCTGCCGAGGAAGACGACGACGAAAGCGGTGCGGTGCAGAGCGCCGACATGCTCAAGCTCAAGGACGACGCGCTCAAGCGTTTCGCCGTCATCCGCACCTACTACAACAAGATGATGCGCGCGCTTGCCAAGAACGGCCCGCGCAGCCGGGCGTACCTGCAGGCCCGCGACGCCATCTCGGCGGAACTCATGAATATCCGATTCTCCGCCAAGCAGGTCGAAGCGCTGTGCGATGGCCTGCGCCGGCTGGTCGATGAAGTGCGCAGCCACGAGCGCGAGATCATGGAGCTGTGCGTCAACAAGGCCAAAATGCCGCGCCAGCATTTCATCAAGGAATTTCCGGGCAAGGAAGGCAATCTGCGCTGGGTTGCAAACGAGGTCGCGGCGCATCGCCCGTGGAGCGACGCCCTCGCACGCTTCGAGCCGGCGATCGTCGAACAGCAACAGAAGCTGCTGGATCTGCAGGCGCGGGTTGGCATTCCGATCAAGGATCTCAAGGAAATCAACCGTCAGATGTCCACCGGCGAGGCTAAGGCGCGGCGTGCGAAGCGCGAGATGACCGAGGCCAACCTGCGCCTCGTGATTTCGATTGCGAAGAAGTACACCAACCGCGGCCTGCAATTCCTCGATCTCATTCAGGAAGGCAACATCGGCCTCATGAAGGCGGTGGACAAGTTCGAATACCGGCGCGGTTATAAATTCTCGACCTATGCGACGTGGTGGATCCGTCAGGCGATCACGCGCTCGATCGCGGACCAGGCGCGCACCATTCGCATCCCGGTGCACATGATCGAGACCATCAACAAGATGAACCGCATCTCGCGTCAGATCCTGCAGGAGACGGGTCAGGAGCCGGATCCCGCGCTGCTGGCGGAAAAGATGGAGATGCCGGAAGAGAAGATCCGCAAGATACTCAAGATCTCGAAGGAACCGATCTCGATGGAAACGCCGATCGGCGACGACGACGATTCGCATCTGGGCGACTTTATCGAGGATCAGTCCACCATGGCGCCCAACGACGCGGCGGTGTATGCGAGCCTGCGCGGCGTGACGAAGGACGTGCTGGATACGCTTACGCCGCGCGAAGCGAAGGTGCTGCGCATGCGATTCGGCATCGAGATGAATACCGACCACACGCTCGAAGAAGTCGGCAAGCAATTCGATGTGACGCGCGAGCGCATCCGCCAGATCGAAGCGAAGGCATTGCGCAAGCTACGCCATCCGTCGCGCTCGGAGCGGCTGCGCAGTTTCCTCGACACCGAAAGCTGATCCCGGTTGGGACTTGCTCTGAACCCTCTCCCTCTGCGGGGAGAGGGCAGGGTGAGAATTCGACTACTACCTTATAATTTCCCCGACGGGTCTGTAGCTCAGCCGGTTAGAGCAGGGGACTCATAATCCCTTGGTCCCTGGTTCGAATCCAGGCAGACCCACTCTTTTTTCGAGGGCTTCAATCGCGGCCTAATTCGCTTCAACGAGCTCGGAAAGGCGCTATCGCGGCCCAAGCCGATCCTGCCCGAAATGCCAGCGTTAGCCGCTGATCCGCTTCCACAGGCGGCTTTTCATGAGCTGCAGCTTCTTGCTTTCCATTTCAGAAAGCCGCTCGGTACAGGCCTTGATTTCCGCTTCCCAGTTCGTCATTTCTGCCCGCGAAGCGATCCTCGTCCCACGGGTCTTGAGGTCGTAGTAAAGATCGCAATACTGGCCGCACAGTTCGCGGATGTAATCGAACGACCGGCGGTGAATGGGACAGGGCCCCAGCTCACGTATCGCGTTCTGATGTTCGAGGGTCGCGTAGCCCTTGTGGCTCGCAAAGCCATACCCGGGATAAGCGGCATCGAGTTCCGTCATCAGGCGGTCGCGGTACACCTTCGCGACGATGGAAGCAGACGCAATGGAGAAATTGAGCCCGTCACCTTTGGCAAAGCTGTTTTGCGGCTGCGTCACCTCGGGAATCGTGCGGCTGTCCACCAGAACATGCTGTGGAACGACCGGCAGACCGCCGAGAGCACGCTGCATCGCACGCAAACCGGCATGGTAGATATTGAGGCGGTCGATTTCCTCGACTTCAACAATGCCGATACCGACTGCAACCGCACTCTGCCGGATTTCCAGATCGAGACACTGGCGGCGCTCCGCGTCGAGCGCCTTGGAATCGTCAATGCCTGCGATCTCGGTGTTCGGCGGAAACACCACCGCGGCTGCGACGACCGGACCTGCGAGCGGTCCCATACCGACCTCATCGACGCCCGCAATATGCACCACACCCGCTTTCCACAGCACCCGCTCGAAGTGCAGCATGGCATCGAGGCGAGCTCTCTCTTTCTTCTGCTCTTCGAACCGTTTCACCAGCACCTTGTAGAACTTGCGTGCGCCTTCTCTTGAATCGCGCTGAAGTTTGCGCAGCACCTGCGCGGGAACGACGGCGGCGCGATCCGCATACTTCTGCTGTATTTCCTTGAGCGAGAGGTCGGTCAAAGCGCGAGGCATGGCATGTTTTTCGGCAAACTCATGTTCCGATACCGCTGCGACGGTGTTTTGTTGCGCCGATTATACGGAACGATGGGCCGTGTTGGGTGAGTCGCAATACCTGCGCGATCCCACACGCCATTGCATCGATACCAAGTCAGTGAAGAACGACAGCGCCTGCTTGCACCAGGTCGCAGATCAGCTCCTTCACTTCGGTGCGGGCATCGTAGAATCGGAATTCTCTCTCATTCACTGCCTTCACTACGGAGGCGCCACCCTCCGCAGCGATCTCCACGTGGACGGTATCGGTTACCCGTACCAAAGCGCCGATATAGCCATCGTCCTCCCGATACCCGAGCACCGGCACCCCGAGGTCCTCCAGAATTTCGCCCAGTTCCGACGCTTTCATTTGGCTCCCTCCCTGTTACTGCAGCATGGTGTACAACGAGTTATTTAGCGGTGATGTTTATCACGTACCGCTAATGAATGAATCGAGCTATGGGGACTAAACCGATCAGCGGTCGGTTCCAGCCGACAGCCGCCGTAGCGTGAATGCGACGTCCATCGAGGGTCCTGGGCGCCAGACTGCGTCTCTTGCTCATGTCCCGCAGCGACCTGCCCGGAACTCGGGCACATGCAGCGCGTCCTATCCGGGACACAGAAGCCGCCACATATGCCCTTTCACCCAGATTCCGAGCCCGGTGTTGCTTTCGGCAATTTGCTGCTCTGTGCTGCTGTAGCGATCATCGTCATTCTCGGTCTGGTCGTCTTGGCGCTCGTCTCATAATTTGCTTCGGCCACGGTCGGAGGTGGAGCAGCGTGACCTTTTCGGTGCAACGGAGCTTCCTGAGGGCCTCGTTTACGCTCCGAACTTCATCCAAGAAGCGGAAGAGACCCGGCTAATCGGGGAGGTACGAGCGCTTCCACTCGTCGCAGCCCGCTACAAGGGATACACCGCGAAACGCCGTATTACGAGCTTCGGGACGCAGTACGATTTCGCGGCCAACGAACTGCGGCAGGCCGAGCCGGTCCCCGCTTTCCTGCTTGCGCTGCGCGCCCGGGTGGCCGAGTGGGTCGCGATTCCCGCGGAAGCGTTCGCCCACGCCCTGATCACCGAATATCGGCCGGGCACCGCGCTCGGCTGGCATCGCGACGTCCCGGAGTTCGAAGTGGTGGTCGGCATCTCGCTGGCAGCGCCGTGCCGGATGCGGTTTCGTCCGTATCCGCCGAAGGCGGGCAGGGCTTTGAATGGACGCGAATTGTGCTTGGAGCCGCGATCGGCTTACGTCATGCGCGGCGATGCGCGCTGGCGCTGGCAGCACGCCATACCACCGACGCCGGCACTGCGCTATTCCATCACGTTTCGCACGTTGGCCGCTCACACCCAGAAAAGGCGCGTGTCAGGAAATTCCTGACATCGATTGTCGGGGACGCCTGACGGTATCGATACTCAGCGTCCGATAGAATCGGAATCGATTCCGTGGAGACCCGTGTGGCAGCCGAACGGGTAAGGGAGTGTCCCATGGATAGCGACGATTAGAAAATCCAGTGCAAACGCAAGATGCGGGCGTAAAAGACAGCGCCGCGCCGGTAGAGGCGGTCGAGCGGTTGTTGCCGCTCAATGCCTTGCGGGTTTTCGCCGTGGTTGGCCGTCTCCTGAGCTTCAGTCGCGCGGCAAAGGAACTCAAGGTCACCGCTTCTGCGGTGAGCCATCAGATCAAGAGCCTCGAGGATTATCTCGGTCTTGCGCTGCTACGCCGAAGCGGGAGTCATATCGAGCTTACTACCGAGGGCAGGTTTTATCTGCAGCAGGTCCTGGAGGGTCTCTCCCAGCTTTCCCGCGCAACGAAGTCGCTTCGATCCGCCAAGGACGAGCGCATCCTGAAGATCTCGTGTCCTCCGAATTTTTCCACCCTGTGGCTGCTGCGGCGCATCGGGCGTTTCACGAGCGCGCATCCGGAAATCGGGCTCGCGCTCATCGCCTCGCGCAGCCTGGTGGACATGCACAAAGGCGAATATGATCTCGCCATCCGCTACGGCCAAGCCGTGCACGAGGGATTCCGCTGCGATCTGCTGAGCCCGAACGAGCTCTTCCCGGTCTGCAGCCCGAAGCTTCTGAGCGCGGAACCGCCCCTGCGCAGCCCATCGGATCTGCGAAATCATGCACTGCTGGAAAGCAGCGATGACGAGTACTACGACGCTGCCAATCCCGGCTGGCGGGGCTGGTTGCAGGCGGCGGGCGTGCCCGAAGTAACGAGTGCGCGATATCTCACCTTCAGTCCGCGATTCCTCATGCAGCAGGCGGTGCTCGAAGGCCTCGGCGTCGGGTTGAGCAGAACGTTGCTCGCCGCGGATTTCATCGAGAGCCGCCAGCTCGTGTGTCCGTTTGGTCCGGTTATCACGCTGTCGTCATGGTATTACCTCGTTTGTCCGGAGGTGACGGCCGAACGGCCCGATATCGTCGCGTTCCGCGAGTGGCTGCTGGCCGAAGCGCGCGAAAGTCAGGCACAGCTCAAACTGCCTAAGCCGGGAAACAGATAGGGCGAGCGCTGGGCCGTGCGGGTCACTTCTCTTTTTTGACCGCGCCCTTGCCTTTGACGCTGGCGAGCAGCGCACCGCAGTCGCTGTCCTTGCCGGGCCCGGTCTCGATGAATGGCAGGAGCGCGAGCAGTGGATTTGCCACGGCGAGCGCGGCGGCTGCGGCGCCGCGCGCGACGATGGGCCCGGCTTTAGGCCGGATTTGGGGATCCTTGAAGGCGCCCTTCATCTGCACCGGCGAGCGCAGCGAAAAAAGGCTCATGTCCTTGGGCTCGGGATAGGTCACGAGTTCAAGACGCTCCTCATCGAAATTGACCGTGCCCTCGACTTTCACCACCGTATCGGTGGTATCGACGACGAAGACTTCAGGCGTCGCCACACCTTGCTTCACTGAAAAATCGGCCACCGCGCAGCGCAGTTCGACCTTCTGGCTTTTTTTTGCGCCGAGCAGTGTCGCCGCTTCCGCGACGTCGAGTCCGAGCAGTTCCACCAGCAGCAGATTCACCTGCCCGCCATCCACCGCGAGACTCAACTGGCCGTTGCTCGTGCCGAGCAGTTCGGCGACCGATGCGCCGCGGCCATTGAGTTTCCCGCGGCCATACAGCGTTCCGAGTGAAGGCTGCAAGCCTTTCGTGTCGGGGAACACGCGTGAGAGTTTGATGCCCTGCGCGTCCAGGTCCATGTTGCCCTGCATCGGCTCTTTACTGGCATCGAGCGCAACGCTCGCTTTGACCCGCCCTTCCGCGACGCCGAAGGCGAGCGGTTCGAGCCGCAACAGGCTGTCTTTCAAAAGAATGCGTGTGGCGAGTGCGTCGATCGGCAGTTGCTCCGGCCGCAGTACGCGTTGCGCTTCGAGCGTTACGTCCGCGTTCATCGCCTTCCAGCGGTCGGTGCCCAGTGGCTCGCGCGGCAGTACGTTGGGCTTCGCCGCTTGTTCGGCGGCCTTTTGTTTCTGCTCCTCAGTGGCGCTTTCACCCGGGCCAGTCTTTGGCGGTGCGCCTACGAGCGGGCCGAGATCGTCGAAGTCGAGCAGTTTCGACTTGAGATCCGCTTTCAGGAAGGGCCGCTTGCCCCCGGTGTAGGCGACGCTGCCCCGCAGGTCGCTGTCGCCGACCTTGCCTTCGAACTGTTCGAAAATCCATTCGGCGCCGGTGTGGCGCAAGTGCCCGCTGAGCGTGTAGGGCGGTGTGTCGGGTAATTTGAGGCCGCTCACCTTTTCCAGCGCCCGCAGGGTCGGGCCGGCGAGGCGTAGCCGCATGTCGATGCTCGCGAGATCGGCGGCGAAATTTCCCTCGGCCGTGATGTTGGTGCGGCCGATCGCCACTTTGGCCTCGATCTCGATCGGTGTATCGGGGGTCGGCTGCAATGACGGAACGCGCGCTGTGCCCTTCGCGGATTCGCCTTTGAACTTGCCGGCTGCCGT
>DATFGD010000454.1:0-4768 GCA_035249725.1 Burkholderiales bacterium | reverse complement strand
TGCGCCTTGTCGTGATTGATCCAGAGCTTGGCCCCGGTTTCCTTCACGATGCGCGCGACTTTCTCCATCGACTCGAGGCTCTGTTCGCGGTTGAAATTGAAGGAGGGCACGCGCCGGTGCATCCAGTTGTCCTGCAGGTGCACCATGTCGCCGGAAAGTATGACGGGACCGGACTTCGGCCGCCGCACCAGCAGCGACTGATGCCCCGGGGTATGGCCGGGCGTTGCAATGAGGACGACGGACCCGTCTCCGAATACATCGTGGTCGCCGTCGAGTTTCACGGTCTTGTTCGCTCGCAGCTTGTCGTAGCTCGTGACCTCGAAATTCCACTTGGTCGCGGCCTCCGGTCCGAACGCGACGTCATATTCCGCCTGCTGGATATAGAGCGTCGCGCCGGTAAAGAGATTACCGTTGCCGACATGATCGCCGTGCGTGTGCGAAAACGCGACGTGCTCGATCTTTGCGGGATCGACGCCGATTTCAGCGAGTGCCGCGCGCAGCGGCTTGGGCAGTCGGTATCGCGGTGACACTTTGCTGCGCTGGAAGCCCTGCGGCATCGCGGCCACCTTGTCGTTGATGCCCGAGTCCCACATCATCCAGCCTTTCGCGTGCCGGATGAGATAGCAGTTGGCGCTGAATTCCCATGGTTTGCCGACGTTCACGCCCGGCGTCCAGCGCGATACATCGCCTACTTTCGATTCACCACAGTTGAAGACGTACATGCGTTCCACGGTGCCATGCTTCCGTTCGCCCATACCGGCACAGCCCGCGAGGACGAGCGCCAGACAGAGCGCCGCGCACATCGTGACGCGCGCGGTGAATTTCTTCATTGGAGCTTGATCCCGAGTGAGTGCACGATTTTCCCGAACTTCTCCACTTCGCGCTTGAAGTAGGCTCCGAGGTCGTCCGGTGTCCCGCCGCCCGGCGCAGCGCCCAGCTCCGCGAGCCGCTGGCGCACCTCCGCGGACTGGAGGACCTTCACGATTTCGGTATTAAGGCGAGTGATGATGTCTTTCGGGGTGGCCGCCGGCGCGAAGATCGCGTTCCACAACGTCATCTCGTATCCCGGAAGACCCGCTTCGGCGATCGTCGGAATATCGGGCGCAAGCGGCGAGCGCTTCGCCGTCGCCACGGCGAGGGCACGCACTTTGCCCGCCTTCGCGAGCGGCAGGCCGACCAGTATCCCGGAAAAGTACATGGAGACCTGTCCCGTAACCGTATCCTGTGCGGCCTGTGCGCCCCCTTTGTACGGAACGTGGACGATTTTCACTCCCGCCAGGGAATTGAAGAGCTCTCCGGCGAAGTGATCGGCGTTCCCGACGCCCGACGAAGAGAAGTTGAGCTGGCCCGGTCGCGCGCGGGCGAGCGCGATGAGTTCCTTGACGGACCGCGCCGGAAGCGAGGGATGGACGATGAGCAGATGCGAGGAATCCGCGACGCGCGCAACCGGCGCAAGATCGCGCAGGGCGTTGTAGCCGAGCTTGGCATAGAGCGTCGCGCTGATCGCGAGCCCGGGGTTCACGCAGAGTATCGTGTAGCCATCGGGCGGCGCCTTCGCCGCAAGCTCCGCGGCGATGTTCGCGCCGGCTCCCGGCCGGTTATCGATGAGAACCGACTGCTTGAGCTGCTCGGACATTTTCTGCGCGATGACGCGCGCCACCACATCCGTGGTACCGCCGGGCGTGAAGCCGACGAGGATGCGGATCGGTCGCGTGGGATAGCTCTGCGCCTGCGCGGCGCCGCAAATGCACACGAGTACAACGGAACATAGAAGCCGGGCCGTCGATCGCATTCTTCCTCCTCCAGGGATGAGCGGCAGTAAGAATACATCCCTCCGGTCGGCCGGGAAAGGAACGTTTGTGCTGGCACACTTCTCTGGATCCCGGCGTTCGCCGGGAAGACGAGGCTAGAACGGCAGCTTCGATTCTAGACCGGTGAGCTGGGCGATCCGCGAGAGGTCCGCACGCGTGTCATCAGGCAAAACGAGGCCGTCGCGACGGTTCTTTTCGTCATTGCGTGCTTCCATCTCGCCGGGATAGAACACTTCGTCGCATCCCTTCGCGAGCGGGACTGACTTGATCTCGGCGATGAATTGCTCCATCCGCGCGTTGAATTGCGCGAGCGGCTGGAACGCTTCGATGTTCATCGCGATCATCAAGTGCCCGCAGTTGCTCTTCTCCGCCGTCTTGTACGGGCTGTGCACGGCGGAAAGAAAGCCGCTCCCGGTCAGCACGCCGGAGAGCATATCGACCACCGCGGCGATCGCATAACCCTTGTGGCCCGCCATCGGGAGAATGATGCCGTCGATCGCCTCCTGCGGGTCCGTGGTGGGCTCGCCTGCCGCGTTGATCGCCCAGCCGAGCGGAATCGGTTCGCGCTTGTTGCGTGCGAGATAGATTTTGCCGCGCGCGACACCGGTGTTCGCCATGTCCATCACGAACGGCGGGCGCCGACCCGCGGGTGCTGCGACCGACCACGGATTGGTGCCGATGATCTTCTTGCGCCCGCCCCACGGCGCCATGGCCGGTCCACCGTTGCTCGTGAGCAGCATCACGCAGCCTTCACGCGCGCCCATCAGCGTGTAGTACATGCACGTGCCGAAGTGGTTGGAGGTGCGCACGCCGACGGCCGCAATGCCGTGCGCCTTCGCACGCCGGATCGCTTCGCGTGCGGCAAGCCGCGTCAGCACCTGCCCCACGCCGTCGTGCCCGTCGATCAGCGCGATGGCGCCTGCATCGGTCACGAACTCGGGTTGCGTGACGGGTTTCATCACGCCATTGCGCAGCCGTTCGAAGTACCAGCCGAGCCGCAGCACGCCATGCGATTGATGGCCCCAGAGATCGGCCTGCACCAGCGTATCGGCAAGCAGACGCGCGTCGGTCTCGGGCACGCCTTCGGCGGCGTAGACAGCGGTTGCAAAGTCGACGAGCGCGTCCGGATCGATGTCAGGCATGCATGCTCGAGTAGACGAGCGGGCCAAGACGCTGACGGCGCGCCTTCATCTTCGGCCGCATCACCGGCGCCCAGCGTCCGAGGTCGGACTTCGCCTTCCATTCCGGGGTCGTCGGAAGATCCGGTCGCGAGATGACATAGAGCGCTGAATAGACGAGCCATCCCTTCTCGTTCGGCGCTGCATCGCGGAACCGCATGATGCCCGACACGCCTTCGACGGTGAGGAGGTTCGGCACATGCTCAGTGTCATAGATCTCGTTGAATTCGCGCTCGTCCTCCGGCGCGATTTCGAACGTGACCATGTAGAAGTACCGTGCTGGGCTATTTTGTCCCGCAATCACGACGCCTCCTCAATGGGTCTCAGCCCTTCTTGGCGTACTTGCCGGTCAACTGTGGCGTCTGCCCTTCAAGATTTTTCTGCTGCCGGTCGAGGCGCGTGTCGCGTCCCCAGGTGCGTTTCAGCTCGTCGCGCACGTTGATGCGCAGTCGCCCCAGTCCCTCGGTTTCGAGTTCGACACGGTCGCCGTCCTGGAACGAGCTCAATCCGCGATGGTTGGTGCCGGTGGCGAGCACGTCACCCGGCTCGAGGGTGTGGATCGATGTCACCCATTCGATGCAGCGCGGTATCTTGTGCGCCATGTCGCTCGTATTGAAGTTCTGCTTGAGCTCGCCGTTCACCCAGAGCCGGATCTGCAGTTTGTGCGGGTCGGGGATCTCGTCCGCCGTCACGATATAAGGACCCATCGGGGCAAAGGTGTCGCGTGACTTCATCTGGTAGAACGTGTTGCCCGCAGGCGGCAGACCGCGCGCGGAGCCGTCGATGAAGTTCATGTAGCCGAAGATATACTCCATCGCATTCGCGGCCGGCACGTTGGTCGCGCGCTTGCCGATGACGAGCGCCACTTCCGCCTCGCCTTCGAATATCGTGGCGGGAACATCCGGCAGCACCATCGTATCGCCGTCGCCGATGACGCCGCTCGGAGACTTGTGGAAGGCGTTGATCGGCGCGGGTTCGGCGCGCGTGCCGTCCTCCATATAGTTCACCGCCATGCAGTCGATGTTATGCGGCTTGGGAAGCGGCGGACGGATGCGCACCTGGCTCACCGGGATGCCCTTTCCCGAGGCAGCGGCCTTCTCCAGCGCGCCGCGATACTGGGAGAAGCGCTCGATCAGGCCGTTGATGAGGTTGTGCGGCCCCGTATGGGGAATATCGCGCACAACGCTGGAAACATCGACGACCATGTCGCCGTTGAGCACGCCGAGCGCGTAGTCATTGAAATAGAGCAGTTTCATTTTCTTCTCCTCTTGATACGGTCCGGTCAATCATTGAGATCGCCTAACGTAGTGCCGCTCACCCAGGGCGAACGGCTGACTTATCCCAGAATCCCCTAGGCGTTCTGGCCTTCGAGCAGCAATCGCACCACTTCGGGCACGATCGCGGCGGCGCGCTGGTCGAGTTGCGCAGGCGTCAGGTTGGCAATCGGGTGCGGCATCGCGATGAAGCGGAAATCCGGCAGACCCCACGTGCGAGCCATGGCTCGACCGGTGACCTTGAATACCTCCGTGATGATCGAGGCTGACGGGACGCCCTGCTGTTCGAATACTATGCTGTCGAGCACACTGCCCGAGCTGCATGACCCTCAATCGCCGATGCCGGCCACCACCACGTCACAGCTCGCCTTGTACTCCTCGATCATCTCCGGCGAGGGCGCGGCGCCGGCGCTGCGCTTCTTGCGGATGATATGCGCCTTTGCGCCGTGCTCGCGCTCGAGCACCGCGGCGATGCGCAGCAAAAGCTGATCGGAGTTGTGCTTGG
>DATFGD010000453.1:0-4028 GCA_035249725.1 Burkholderiales bacterium | reverse complement strand
TACACCACATCGCCGCCCCTGACGTCCGCAAGCCGCAGCATCGCCTGCACGACCTCGGGCGAGGTCGGCTCGTAGCGCACACCCGGCGCCTGTAACGGCGTGGCGGGGTGCTGCGCAAAGACCTGGCTCGCCAGCCCTGCTATGGCGAGACACCACAAGAATCGCTCCACTCGCGCGACTGCACGCCGGACGCAGGTCATCGCGGGTTTGGCGAAGCTGCCGAAGTCAGGATGCTTGCCGCGGAGCCCAGCACGTAACAGGTGAGCGGGACGGTGGCGAGCGCCTTGTCAGTGGCGAGCGCGAAACCGGCGAGACCGGTCATCGCGATCATGGTGGTCCCGACGGTCTGCAACGTCGCCTGGCAGCCCGAGAGCAGCAGCACGTTGCGGTATTGACGTTCCATCATGTGAACCGGTGTAGCGTGTTCGACTGCGCGTTGTCTTGACTGCCGAACTATACCTCACATGAGACATGACGACGTGCGCTAAAGTCCATATGCCGTCCGATGCCCTCCGCCGGGCGGCACGGTGGAACTCGAATTCCTTTTCACCGGATATGCTAGTGTTCTTTCCTAACATAGGCATCGGAGGAGCAGGCTAATGAAGCTGGTGGACCGCGTAAAAAACATACTGATCCAGCCCAACACCGAATGGGTCATCATCGAATCCGAATCGACGGATCCCAAAGCGCTCTATCTCAACTACGTCGCCATTGTCGCCGTCATTCCGGCGGCGGCAAATTTCCTGAGTTTCGTACTCTTCGCGGGCCCGTTCGGCACCCGTGTCGGCGTGGGCACCGCGCTCGCGGCCGCAGTGACTCAGTACGTCCTCAGTCTGGTGATGGTGCTGGTGGTGGCGTTCATCGCAGATTTGCTTGCGCCGAGTTTCGATGGGCACAAGAACTTCAATCAGGCGTTGAAATTAACCGGCTACTCCCTCACCGCGGCGTGGATCGCCGGCGTTTTCGTCATCATCCCGGGCGTCGGCTGGTTGATCGTGTTGATCGGCACGCTATACACGCTGTATCTCTTTTTCCTCGGCACGCAGGTGATGATGAAAGTCCCCGAACAAAAGGCGATCGGCTACACGGTCGTCGTGGTGGTCGTCGCGATCATCGTGAGCTTCGTGATCGGCATGTTCCAGAGCGCGATGCTGGGGCGCGGCCCGGGCGGCATGATGGGTGCGATACCGCATTTCTGATGCCGGGCTAGGCGAGGATGTCCTCTGCCTGGTTCCGGCGCAGCAACTCGTAGATGAAGTCCTCCAGCTCGGGACCGAGCGCGTCCCGCGCCGATATCATGCCGATCGGACGGCCATCTTCCACCACCGGGACATGGCGAAAACCGCCCTCGTACATGAGGTGCAGCGCGTCGGCGAACGGCTTGTCCGGATGGACGGTTTGCGGATTGCGGGTCATGACATCGGCGAGCTGAGTGCTCGCGACATCGCGTCCCTCGGCAATGACGCGAAAGAGCGCGTCGCGTTCGGTGAACACGCCTGCAAGCCTACCGTCCTCGACCACCATGACGGCGCCCACTTGATTTTCCCTCATCAGGCGCGCTGCTGCGATGACTGTGGTCGCTGCCGGCGCAGCGATCACCTCCTGTTGCCCGATGATCGTTCGGATGGTTCGGTGCGTCATATGAGCCTCCCGTCGAAGGACGCCCTGCAAGGATGCGCCTGGCGCTGAATCGCGCGGGCGACAGGGGCAGATCGCCTGCAGGGAGCATGCTACGCCCGGCCTGCTTCGACGGTCAACCCGCCGCTCGGAAAAATGCTTCGTGATAGCATCCATCGAAAACGAAATGGAGCTTTGATGCCACGCGTAGTCGCACTCTACCGCTATCCGGTAAAGGGCTTTACGCCCGAAGCGTGTGAAACGCTGACCGTGCTCGCCGAAGGGCGGATCGCCGGTGACCGCGCTCTCGGACTGCGGTTTGCGAACTCGCCGTTTCCCGATCACGCCTGGAGCCGCAAGTACGAGTTCGTGGCGCTCGTCAACACGCCGGGGCTCGCGCCTCTCGATGTGCGTTTCGATCACCGTGCGCTGCGTTTACGCATCAGTCGCGATGGCGCAGTGCTCGTCGACGCGCCGCTCGACGATGCAGGGCGCAGGCGGATCGCGGAAGCGGTCGCCGGTTTCGTTCTCACGCTCGATGAGAATCCGTTGTCGCACCATCCCGAACGCCTGCCGTTGCGGCTCATCGGCGACGGCGTGACGCCGCGCTACCAGGACAACGAGGCGGGGCAGGTCACCCTGCATAGCCGCCAAAGCCTGGCCGCAGTGGCTATTGCCGTCGGTGACGCGGGTCTCAGCGAAGCGCGCTTCCGCTCCAACATCATCGTGGAAGGGCTGGCAGCGTGGGAAGAACAGACGTGGATCGGAAAATCGATACGCATCGGCCAGGTTACGTTCGATGTCGTGAAACCCAAAGTGCGCTGTCTCGCCACGCATGCCAATCCGGTGACGGGTGAGCGCGACATGCAGCTCCTTCCCATACTGAAACGTGCTTTCGCACAGGAAGAGCCGACGTTCGCCGTCGGCATGATCACCCAAGGTGCCGGCGGAGAAGTACGCCTCGGCGACGAAGTCAGCGTGTCATGAACAACGGAAGTCGACCCGCCGCTAATTGAGCGCGTGGGAGCCGGTGTATTCGAGGACGTAAAGCCCGCCGCGTGCGCGATCGGCAGCATAGATGATGCCGCGATCGTCCACGAATACGTCGCTGATGCGGCAACCGCGCTGGCCCTCAGGCGTCTCCGGAAGAAACGCCGCAATCTCTTCGGGCCTGAAGGGATCGGCAATGTCGTAGATGCGCAGCCCCGCGCTGAACCACGTCGCCACAACCGTATTCTGCAGTTTCGCGCTACCCGGTTCCGGCTCGTTCTCGTGGATGTTGTGCGCTCCGATACGTCCGCCGATGCGGTGCAGGTCGTCGAATCCTTCCGGTGTGGGCATGCTCGCGATCATCACGGGATTCGATTCAACGCGCACGTCCACCATCCAATAGCGCTTGGGCCAGTCGATGCCCCGGTCGCCGGTCGCCTCGTCGGTCACGACCAGTAAATCCCGATCGAACAACGGCAGCACGGTATGCGTGAAGCCCGGGAACGGCGGATGGTAGTCGAGACGGCTGATCAGTTTTGGCGCGCTCTTGTCGGAGATGTCGAGAATCACGATGCCGCCGTCGATGTAGCCGATGTAGGCGCGGTCGGGGCGCTCGGGATACGACAGCGTATGGTGCGGACGATAGGCGAAGTCGAACGGTTCCGGATGCCGCGGCGGAAGCGCGGCATCATCGCCTCTGCGCTGGCCCGGCATCCACCAGCGGCCCACTTCAGTGGGTCGTGACGGATTCGCGAGATCGACGATCATGTAGAACTGGTGGTCCTTCGGATGATTCGGCTCGAAGTCCGGCGCGCCGGTCGTGATGTGCGCGTAACGGCCGTCCATGAATGAAACGAAATGGACGCCCTGCGACTGCCCGCCCGACATGTCGAAGAATGCGACTTCGCGGGGCTCGACCGGATTCGATACGTCGTAGACCTGGAATCCTGCCGGCTTGAGTCCCGCCTTGTTCACTTGGTACGCCATGAGCAGCGTATCGCCGCGCAACGCGAGCGAATTGCCGCGCACGTTGCGATGCGGCAGCGGAAGCTGCCATACAAGCTTCGGCTCGCGCGGCTCGGTGACGTCGAATATCGAAAAAGCGATCGGCGCATGCTCATGCGCGATGTACATGATGCGCCGGCCGTCGCGCGTCAGCTTCATCGCCATGCCTTCGCCGAGGTTGGGTGCGCCACCGGCATCGTGACGGCCGAGGAGTTTCAGATTGTGCGCGATACGTACTTCCGTCATCGTCGTTCTCCTATAGGGAATAGAACCCGCACGGCTCTATACCCGGCAGAATCATTCCGGTTCCATGCCCGCCGCGCGAACCGAAGCACGATTTCGGAGCCCACCACGTGCCGCGCAGTGGCACTGTCCGAAAGCGCGGTAACACGAATGCGTGCCCCCCATGCTCGTTT
>DATFGD010000452.1:0-7150 GCA_035249725.1 Burkholderiales bacterium | reverse complement strand
TGAGAAAAGCCGGGCCGACTGCATGGTTCCAAGCCTATCTTCCGGGGGACAACGCGACCATCACGCAACTCGTCGAACGCGTGGAGCGCGCGGGATACGACACGCTGGTCCTCACGGTCGATGTGCCAGTGATGTCGAACCGCGAGAACAACGTCCGTAGCGGTTTTCATACGCCGCTACGCCCGACACCGCGGCTGGCATGGGACTGCGCGATGCGCCCGCACTGGCTGTTCGGCATGTTCCTGCGGACGTTACTGGTGCACGGCATGCCGTATTTCGAGAACATGGGGCCGCGCGTGCCGCTCCTGTCACGGACCGGCGAACGCGACCGGGGCCCGCGCGATCAGCTCGCGTGGACGCACCTCGAGCTCATGCGCCGGCTGTGGAAAGGACGCCTGGTGGTGAAAGGCATACTCGACAAGGCGGATGCCCGTATCGCGCGCGAAAGCGGCGCAGACGGCATCATCGTGTCGAACCACGGCGGCCGCCAGTTGGATGGCGCCGTGGCGCCGATACGCGTATTGCCGGGCATCGTGGATCAGGCGGGCAACATGACCGTCATGATGGACAGCGGCATCCGGCGCGGGACCGATGTGCTGAAGGCGCTCGCGCTGGGCGCGCAGTTCGTCTTTGTCGGGCGCCCGTTTCTCTGCGCCGCCGCGATCGCCGGCCTGCCGGGCGTGCGGCACGCGATACAGCTCCTGCGCGACGAAATCCAGCGCGACATGGCGTTGCTGGGAATCGCAACGCTCGCGGAAATGCGCCGCGAGATGCTGACGCCGGCACGCGATACGTTCAGGACCTAGGCGCTATTCGAGGCGTATGCCGGCGCGCTGCACCACTTTCGCCCAGCGGTCCAGATCGGACACCATGAGCTGGCCGAACGCTTCCGGCGTGCTGGGACTCGCCTCGACACCCTGACTCGCCAGCCGCTCGCGTACTTCCGCCGACTTCAGCACCGCCACGATCTCGCCGTTGAGACGGCGCACGATGTCGTTCGGGATGCGCGCCGGCCCGACGAAGCCGTACCACAAGCTTGCTTCATAGCCCGCGACACCGGCTTCCGCGACGGTCGGCAGTTCGGGCAGCGCGGGCGAGCGTTTTGCCCCGGTCGTTGCGAGCGCGCGCAGCCGGCCCGAACGCACGTGCGGCATCACCGACAGACTGGTGCCGAAGACGAGCGACACCTGCCCGCCCATCAGGTCCGACACGGCGAGCGCCATGCCCTTGTACGGCACGTGGACCATTTTTGCTCCGGTCAGCGTCTCGAAGAGCGCGCCGCCCAGGTGGCCGGACGAACCGATGCCGGCCGAGCCATAGGTGAGCTGCTCGGGACGCGCCTTCGCCAAGGCCGCAAGTTCCTTCACGCTTTTTGCCGGAACGGACGGATGCACCGCGAGGATGAGCGGGCTCGAGCCGACGAGCGTAATGGGCGTGAAATCCCTGATGGAGTCGTACGGCAGCTTGCGATGCAAGCTCGCGTTTACCGCATGGCCGCTGGGAATCAGCACGATCGTGTAACCGTCGGGCGCGGCCCGTGCGGCGGCTTCGGTTCCGATGATGCCGTTCGCCCCCGGCCGGTTCTCGACGATCACCTGTTGCTTGATGTTTTCAGTGAGCTTCTGCGCGATCGTGCGGGAAAGGATGTCGTTGCCACCGCCCGGTGCGAACGGCGAAATGATGCGGAGGGGCTTCGCGGGATACGGCTGTTGAGCATAGGCCGGCGCAAACACCGCCGCAGAAATCAGTGCAGCGAGCAGCAATGTACGCATCGTTCTTTTGTCCTCCTGCATCACTGCTCGAGGCGGATGTTCGCTTGCGCCACGACCTTGCGCCACTTCGCGATTTCACTGCGCAGCATTTTCCCGAATGCCTCCGGCGTGGTGCCCGCCGGCTCGACGCCCACGCCGGCGAAACGCTGTGCAAGCGCCGGGGATTTCAGCGCGCGATTGATCTCCGCGTTGGTCTTGGCCACGATGGCCCGCGGCGTGCCGGCCGGAAAAAACATGCCGTACCATACGTCGAACGCGTAACCCGGCACGCCGCTCTCCGCGACGGTCGGCACCTCAGGCGCGGCGGCCGAGCGCTTCGCGCCGCTGACCGCAAGCGCGCGCATCCGACCCGATTTCATATGCGGCACGACAGAAGAAATGCCGATGAGCTGCATGTGGATTTCCCCGGAAAGCATCGCCGTCAAGGCGGGTCCCGTGCCTTTATAGGGCACGTGAACGAGGTCGATCCCCGTCATGGTGCGCAGCAGTTCGGTGCCGAGATGCGACGAGCCGCCGGCGCCGCCCGAACCATAGCGTAGCTGCCCCGGTTTCGCCTTCGCCAGCGCGATCAGCTCTTTCATCGAATTCACGCCCAGCGTCGGGATCACGACATATACGAAAGGTTGCGTCGCCACGAGCGAAATCGGCACGAGATCTTTCAGCGGATCGAACGGCAACTTGGCATATAAAGCGGGCGCGTAGGAAATTCCCAGGCTGCACAAGACCATGGTGTAACCGTCGGGCGTCGCCTTCGCGGCGAGATTCGTGCCGATAGTGCCGCCGCCGCCCCCGCGGTTATCCACGACCACGGTGTGTCCCCACGCCTGGCCCAACTCCTGTGCGACGAGCCGGCCGATGATGTCGGTGCCGCCGCCCGGCGCGAAGGGGACGATCATGCGGATCGGCTTGGTGGGATAGTCGGCCGCGGGCGAGGCTTTCTGAGCCAACGCAGAGGTGCTCGCCGTGACCAGGCTTGCGAAGACGACAGCCATACCGCCGAGCCGCTTCATCGGGAATCTCCTCTTGCTCGCCACACACCGGGCGCAACCGAACCGCGGCGAGAGGCAGTGATTGCGTACGTGACTTCGATTCTACCGGCCTTCAAGTAAAAACGCCCCGGGGACGAATCCCCGGGGCGCGGTAGTGCAGGCAAGCCGCCCTTAGCGGCTGACAGATTTCCTTATGCTACGGAATGATCCGCCATTCGAGCCGCTGAGTACGACGTTGCCTAGATGGTCTCGCACGGGATCACCTCCTTTCAAAAGTTGCCAGGCTGCAGTTTATCAGCTCGAACGCCGTTGTGAAAAGCTGTACGGCGATTCGAAACGGCGCCCAGCCGTTGTATAGTCTCCGGACAAACATGACGAGCTACGCAAATCATGGCTGAAAATACCGACGATGTGCGCGTTCGGCGCATCGACGCGCTGACGCCCCCCTCGGAGATCCTGCGCGAGTTTCCGATCACGCCGCAGGGAAAGAATCTCGTGGCCGAGACGCGGCACGCCATCCATCGTATCCTGCACGGTGCCGACGAGCGGCTGGCCGTCATCATGGGACCATGCTCCATACATGACGTCAAAGCGGCGCGCGAATACGGTGCACGTCTCTTCGAGATGAAGCAGCGGCTTGCGGGGGAGCTGGTCGTCCTGATGCGCGTCTATTTCGAGAAGCCGCGCACGACGGTCGGATGGAAAGGCCTCATCAACGACCCGGAACTGGACGGCAGCTTCCGCATCAACGAGGGTCTCCGGGTTGCGCGCAAGCTGCTCCTCGATCTCAACGATTCAGGGATCCCGGTGGCGTGCGAGTTTCTCGACATGGTGACGCCGCAGTACATCGCCGATCTCGTTTCCTGGGGTGCCATCGGTGCACGCACCACCGAAAGCCAGATTCACCGCGAACTCGCGTCGGGGCTCTCGTGTCCCGTCGGTTTCAAGAACGGAACCGATGGCAATATCCGCATCGCAGCCGATGCCATACGCGCCGCCCGCGTGCCGCATCATTTCATCGGTGTGACCAAGACCGGGGCGTGTGCGATCGTGGCGACTTCGGGAAACGAGGATTGCCACATCGTCCTGCGCGGCGGCCATACTCCCAACTATGACGCTGCAAGCGTCGATGCCGCATGCAAGCTGCTCGGCACGTCCGCGCTCACCCCCAACGCGATGATCGATTTGAGCCACGCCAATTCGTCGAAGCAATACGAGAAACAGATCGACGCGGGTAACGATGTCGCACAGCAGATCGCCGCGGGAGATTCGCGCATCGTGGGCGTCATGGCGGAAAGTCATCTCAAGGCCGGGCGCCAGGATCTCGTTCCGGGCAAGCCGCTCGTTTACGGTCAGAGCATCACGGATGCCTGCATCGGCTGGGAAGACAGTGTCCGGCTGCTCGAGACACTGGCCAGCGCAGTCGCGCAGCGCCGACTGAAGCGCTCAAGTCCTCATCACTGAACGGGCTCGCCGTTCGCCCTGAGCGGAGCGGATGCGGAGTCGAAGGGTCTGTCCTGAGCGAGCCCAAAAGTCACCCTGAACGGAGGTTTCTCCGCTCCGCGTACGCGAGCCATATTACCGAGGCAATCTGCAGCATCAGGCACAGTCCGAACGCCGCGCGGTAACCGGCGAACGCATAACGTCCGTCCACCACCGGCCACAGGTTAATGATCGCGCCCACGCCCGCCTGGACCGCGAACGCGAGCAGGAACGTCACCATGTTGAGCGCGGTCACGACGCGCGCCGTCATGCGCCTGGGAAAGCGCGCCGCAAGCAACGCATACGATAGCGTGCCGAAAGGCGAGAGCCCCATGAAGACTGTCCACAGCAGGAGGCTTGCTGAACCATACCCGAGCGCGATCGGAATCATGGCGATGCTGCACGCTGCGCAACCCGCGACGTAAGTGAGCACGACCGGCACGCCGCGTAGCGCGAGACGGTCGGAGAGCGTTCCCCACAGCACGCCGCCCACGCCGAAAGCGCCGGCCGCGAACAGGAGGTTGTAAGCAAGCTCCGAGCGATCGAGTCCGGCGACATCGCGCATCCAGGGACCGGCCCACAGGCCGAGCAGGCTGATTGCCACGCCCTGCACGAAGGCCGCGGCACAGCCGATCGACCAGAATCCGCGATCGCGCAATATGGTCCATACGTCCCCGACCTCGCTGTGCAACGCGGCCGGCTTCGCGGACGGCGTTTTCTCGGGGACGATGAAAAAAATCGCGAGGCTCGACGCCACGGTATAAGCAGCCAGCATCAGGAACACCGTGCGCCAGTCCATGATGCGCAGCGCCAGTTCGACCGGCTTGGTCGCGGACAGCGCGCCAACGGCCCCGACGAGCAGCATCCAGCCGACCAGCGTCGCCATGCGCTCGAGCGGAAACCACAGCACGAACGCCGTCATGGAAGCCATCAGGCATACCGCTACTCCCATCCCGATCAGTGCCCGGCCGAGTGTGAGCATGGGCAGTCCGGCAGCGAGCCCGAAAATCACCGCACCGAGCGCGGCGACGAGCAGCATGGTCGCATTCACCCGCCGCGGCCCGTAGCGGTCCATCAGAATGCCGAGCGGAAGCTGGGCGCCGGCGAAAGTCAGAAAGTAGGCGCTGGTGAGAAAACCGAGCGCCCCGGCCGAGAGACCGAATTCGTCGGTAAGCTCGGGGAATACGACGGAATTGACGTTGCGAAACAGAAACGAGACGTAGTAGCCGGCGGCGAACGGAAGAAACACCATGGCGAGCAGCCGACGCCCCCTTGGCGCATCAGCGCTCCTCGTGCGTTCCGTTGTTTCTTCCATCCCTGCAATTCGCTTTCCTTCGTGAGCGCGCTAGTGTAGCCGAAGGTTTAGAGTGCCCGGACGGGCGGAATCGTGTGCCGATTCCATCCGTTGACACCGGGATATGAGGCTCCTACCATCGATTGCCGCTTTCTCGCGGCGATGAGGAGAGACGACATGGGCACCTTCGGGAGGAGACTGGTCATGGTGGCGGCGCTCCCGGCCGTCATCGCAATCGCAATGCCGGCGGTGGCGCAACAGAAACCCGCGCCGGCGGCAAAAACGCTCAAAATGCAATCCTCGTGGCCGGCGAGCCTTACGCTGCAGGACAACTTCCGCTTTTTCGCCGAGCGCGTCGACAAGCTGACTAGCGGCCAGCTCAAGATCGAGGCCCTTGCCGCCGGACAGGTCGTTCCGGCATTCGAAGTGCTCGATGCAACACACAAGAAAGTCATCGACGGCGCGCACTCGGTGTCGTACTACTGGGTCGGCAAGAACAAGGCTGCGACGCTGTTTGCGTCCACGCCCGCCGGCCCCTTCGGCATGGACACGATGGACTTCATGGGCTGGCTCTACGAGGGCGGCGGGCTCGATCTGTGGTGGGAGTTCTACCAAAAGGAACTCAAGTTGAACGTGGTCGCGTTTCCGATCCTGCCGACGGGCCCGCAAGCGTTCGGCTGGTTCAAGCGCCCGATCAAGAACCTCGCCGACTTCAAGGGCATGAAGTGCCGCCAGACGGGCATCGTCGCCGAGATCTTTCAGAAGATGGGCATGCAGACGGTCAACATGCCGGGCGGGGAGATCGTGCCCTCGGCACAGCGCGGCGTCATCGACTGCGCCGAGTGGGTGGGCGGGGTCGAGGACCTGCGCCTCGGGTTGCCGCAGGTGTACAAGTATCACTACACCCCGGGCATGCATGAACCGAGCGTCGTCGGCGAGTTGGTGATCAATGCCGACGTTTGGAAAGCGCTTCCCGCGCAGCACCAGGAGGCGATTCGTTCAGCAGCGACCGAGGCTTTTCTGCGCTGGTGGGTGAAGTGGCAGAAGCAGAACGCGGAGGCCATGGAGGAGATGCGCACCAAGCACGGCACCCAGATCCTGCGCACGCCGCCCGATATTCTCGTGGCCTTTCTCAAGGCATGGGACGAAATCGCGAAAGAAGAATCCGCGAAGAATCCGTTTTTCAAGAAAGTGCTCGACTCCCAGCGCGCCTATGCGGGGAAAGTGGTGCCGGCGAAACGCTTCCTGTTCCCGCCCTACTCCTTTGCGGCGAATTACTACTGGCCGGAAAAGAAGTCCGCTACTAAAGGCGACGGCAAGAAGTGAGGCACGCGCAACACGGCAAAAAGGCGGCTCGACCGCCTTTTTTCTTTGCGTCCCACTCCGCGTCGCGCCGGGTGACGACTCTGTCCTGCATGCGGCGTTGACGGGGTTGCGCTTATACCGCATGCCTCCGCTTTATTTTCGCTTCGTCCGCGCGATCGACCGCTTCACCGACGCTACCGGAACGTTGATCGCATGGCTCAACGTGCCGGTAGCGTCGGTGAAGCGGTCGTCGTTTACGAGGTTGCCGCACGCTATCTGTTCGACGCCCCGACGACATGGTCATTCGA
>DATFGD010000451.1:0-4330 GCA_035249725.1 Burkholderiales bacterium | reverse complement strand
CCATGGATACTGCGAACGCAAATCTGACCCGCTACAAGATGTACATCGGCGGCATGTGGCTGGAGGCCACTGCCGGCGGGCATTTCGAAAGCGACAATCCCTATACCGGCAAACCGTGGGCGCTCATTCCACGCGGCGGCGCGGCCGACGCCGATCGCGCGGTGCAGGCGGCGCATACGGCCTTCACATCCGGGGAATGGCCCAGACTGAACGCAACGAAGCGCGGCGCGCTGCTCCGCAAGCTGGGCGATCTCATCGGTGAGAACTCAAAACATCTCGCCGAGATCGAAGTGCGCGACAACGGCAAGCTCTACGCCGAAATGAGCGCGCAGACCGCATACATGGCGCAGTGGTATTACTACTACGGCGGGCTCGCGGACAAGATCGAAGGCGCGGTCATTCCGACCGACAAGACGGATACGTTCAATTACACGCGCCACGAGCCGATCGGCGTGGTCGCGGCGATCATCCCCTGGAACTCTCCCCTGCTCCTGCTCGCGTGGAAACTCGCGCCCGCGCTCGCGGCCGGCAACACGGTCGTGATCAAACCCTCCGAGTACACGTCCGCTTCCAGCCTCGAGTTCATGAAACTCATCGAGCAGGCGGGTTTTCCACCGGGCGTCGTCAATGTCGTGACCGGCTTCGGCGCCGAGGTAGGCATGCCGCTGGTCGACCATCCGCGCGTGGCGAAAGTCGCATTCACCGGTTCGGACGCGACCGGACAGCGCATCTACGAAGCCGCTGCGCGCGGCTTGAAGCGCATCACCATGGAACTGGGCGGGAAATCGCCCAACATCGTCTTCGACGACGCCCATCTCGACAATGCGATGAAGGGCGTCATCTCCGGCATTTTCGCCGCCACGGGTCAGACCTGCATCGCCGGCTCGCGATTGCTGGTGCAACGCTCTATTCACGATCAATTCGTGGAAAAACTGGTTGCCTTCGCCCAAACCGCGAAGATGGGCAACCCGATGGATATGAACACGCAGGTCGGTCCCGTCACGAACAAGCCGCAGTTCGAAAAGATCCTCAAGTACATCGACATCGCCAAGGGCGAAGGCGCGCAGCCGGTGCTGGGCGGGGCGCGCGCGGCACGGCCCGAGTGCGGCGACGGCTGGTTCGTGGAGCCGACGATTTTCGCCGGCGTCAATAACACGATGCGCATCGCGCAGGAGGAGGTGTTCGGGCCGGTGCTTGCTGTCATTCCGTTCGAAGATGAGGACGAAGCGGTCGCGATCGGCAACGACGTGGCATACGGGCTCGCCGCGGGCGTATGGACACAGAACATGCGCCGCGCCTTCACCATGGCGGAGCGCTTGCAGGCGGGAACGGTATGGGTCAATACCTACCGCGCCGTGAGCTACCTCTCGCCTTTCGGCGGTTACAAGCGCAGCGGGCTCGGGCGTGAAAGCGGGCAGGAGATGATCAAGGAGTATCTGCAGACGAAGAGCGTGTGGATCTCCACCGCAACCGAAGTGCCGAATCCTTTTATACTGCGATAACCACCCCGTCAACGCAGTTGACACCTCTCCTTGTTCAAGGAGGGGAAGAAAAGCTTCCCCTCCTCGTCCGAGGAGGGGTGGCTGCAAAGTAGCCGGGGTGGTCACGAAGGGAAACACATGTACGTAGCCGACTCGAAGCGCCTCACGGTTGCCGGTGCGAAGAAAATGATGGAAACCGCGATCCGGCTCGCAGAAGAGGCGAAGTTCGCCATCACCGTCGCGATCGCCGATGCGGGCGGTCATCTCATGCTGCTCGAGCGCATGGACGGCGGGCGCTTTCATACGGTTCATTCGTCCACCACGAAGGCAGTGTGCGCAGCGTCCAATAAAAGGCCGACGACGGCCAAAGGCGCCGCGGCGCAAGTGCTCGACACAAGCCACGCCATCGGCCTTGCGCTCGCCGCGGGACCGGAGCGCTGGACCGCGATGGAAGGCGGCTATCCGATCATCGTGGAGGGCGAGTGCATCGGCGGCATCGGCGTGAGTGGCGCAAACTGGGAACTGGACGATCGCATCGCGCGCGAAGCCGTGGAATCCATCGGCGCCGGGTGGAAGATCGACGCTCGATAACGTTTCAAAACGGGGAACACCGTCAATGGCATTCGAACCGGTCAAGGTCGCCTGCATCGGGATGGGCTGGTGGTCTGACGTGCTTGCGGACGCCATCCAGCGTTCCGGGAAACTGCAGATCGTCGCGTGTTATACGCGCTCGCCTGAAAAGCGCGACGCCTTCGCCGCGAAGTACGCTTGCCGTGCCGCGCCGAGCTACGAAGCGCTGCTCGAGGATCGCGGTATCGAGGCGATCATCAACACGACGCCGAACAACGTGCATAGTGAAACGACGCGCGCCGCCGCGAAAGCCGGCAAGCACGTCTTTCTCGATAAGCCCATCGCCAACACGATCGCGGACGCGCGCGCGCTCACCCGTGCATGCCGGGAAGCGGGCGTGGTGCTCGCGCTCGGCTACCAGCGGCGCAAGGAAAGCCATTTCCGCTGGGTGCGCCGCCAGATCGATGAGGGCGTATTCGGCAAGCTCGTCAATGCCGAAGCGAACATCAGCCGCGACCGCCTCGGCCAGTTCGATCTCACTTCCTGGCGCTACACCGCGGCCGGCATGCCGGGCGGCGTGATGCTGCAGATCGGCATCCACTACACCGACGTGCTCGAATATCTGATGGGGCCGATCAAGGCGGTACGCGGCAGTCTCGCGCAGCTCGTGCTGCCGGGCGACAATCCCGATGTCGCGAGCCTCGTCCTCGAACACGAGAACGGCGCGCTGTCGACGCTCAACGCCAGCTACGCCTCCGCATCCGAGTACTACCTGATGAATATCTACGGCAAGGAAGCGACTGCGTACTATGATATGCACAACGGCTTGCGAGTGCTCAAACGCGGGACGAACCGCGCCGACCCCATCTCATGTTCGAAGAACGACACGATCGTCGAAGAACTGGAGGAGTTTGCACGCGCGGTGCGTGGCGACGGTCGGCCGGAAATGGATGGCGAGAAAGCCATGGCGTCCCTCGCTGTCCTTCTTGCGGGCATAAAATCCGCAAGAGAAGGCCGGCGCGTGGAAACGGCGGAAGTGCTCGGCACCTGATACAACAGCGAGGAGGAGCGGATGAAAATGGGCCCACGTTTACTTGCGATCGTATGCGCGGCTTTGCTGGCCGGGGTTTCCGGTACAGGCCTGGCGCAGGATGTGTCCTTTCCAAAGAAGGGCAACATCGAAATGACGGTGCTGTTCCCGGCCGGGACTTCGGCCGATGTCACGGCGCGCGCACTGGCCGCCGGCATGGCGAAGCAGCTCGGCGTCAACGTTGCGGTGGTGAACCGCCCGGGCGCAGGCGGCGCGATCGGTTACAAGCACGTCGCCGCGCAAAAACCGGACGGCTACGCCATCGTGTGGAATTCCAATTCCATCTCCACGACCCACCACTCCGGGCAGTTGCCGTTCGACTACCGGAACTTCGAGCCGGTCGCGCGAGCGCTGGTGGAATCGGTCGTCGTAGCGGTGCGCAACGAATCGAAGTGGAAGAGCCTGAAGGACCTCGTCGCGGATGCGAAATCCCGCCCTGGGCAGATTACCGTCGCCAACTCCGGTATCGGCAGCCATACTCACCTTTCCGGCGTCGTGCTGTTCAAAACCGCTGGCGCGCCGGTGACCGATGTGCCGTATTCCGCATCGCAGATCATTCCCAACCTGATGGGCGGCCACGTGGACGCGGTGATCCAGTTTCCCGGCGCGCTCGCCGGAAACGTGAGCGCCGGCAAGATCCGCCTGCTTGCGGCGCTTTCCACCAAGCGCGATCCTTCGTTTCCGGACGTGCCCATCGCCCGTGAATTGGGCGTCGATGTTGCGCTCGACGCGTGGCGCGGGATCGCGGTACCCAAGGGCACGCCGAAGAACGTCATCGCAGCGCTCGAGAAGGCGGTGCGCGAAACGGTCGAGAGTCCCGAGTTTGCCGCCGCGGCAGCGAAGCTTTATGTGAGCCCCGCATTCCTGCCGGCGACCGAGTTCGGCGCAATGATCGCCAAGGAGGACGCCGTCTTGGCGCGCGTGATGGAACAGATCGGTCTCAAGAAGTCACCGTGACAGCAGTAAAACACTTAGATCAGGGAGAGCCCATGAAAACAATCATTGTCGCCGCCGCAGTATGTGCCTGCATCGTTGTCAGCGGAAGTGCGTTTTCGCAGACGCGGATGCGCCCCGGCCTGTGGGAGCACAGCTTCACCATGAAGTCGCAGAGCGGCCAGATGGAACAGTCCAGGAAGGACATGCAGCAGCAGATGGCCAGCATGCCGCCCGAGCAGCGCAAGATGATGGA
>DATFGD010000450.1:0-2692 GCA_035249725.1 Burkholderiales bacterium | reverse complement strand
CCGGTGCCGGCGCCGATTACCGCACGGGCACCGTGCTCGAGCGCCTCTCCCTGTTGCAGGGTTTCGAAATCTTTCGTTTCGAGCCGCCCGATGCCGATCGCTACCGCCGCAAAATCGTTGACGAGCCGCACTGCCGGTATGCCGAAACGCTCGCCGAAGGATTTTGCTTCGATCGTCCAGCGCAGATTGGTCGTCCTCGCTCGGTCCGATACAACAGGACCGGCGACGCACGCGCATGCCGCAGCGATCGCACCCGCATGCGAGCGAGTTTCGGGGCGCGCCAGAAAATCGGAGATGACCGCTTCAAACGATTCGAAATCCTGGCTGGGATAGACGTGGTCCGCAACGATCCCGGGCCATGGCGTGTTGATCGCCGCGAGCACAACGGCGGTCTTGGTCCCGCCCACGTCGGCCGCGAGCGCATATTTCGCGCTCATTGCGGACTGCTTCATGCCGTGAGCAGGGCGCGCTGCGCCCCTTCCCCCGTTACCAGCGCTTCCGGCTCGGCGATGTAATAGCCCTGCGCAAAATCGATCTTGAGCGCCCGCACCTGCTCCAGCGACTGCGCGTTTTCGACGGACTCCGCGACCGTCTGCATTCCCAGGATGTGGGCAATGCGGTTGATCGCCTCGACGATGGCGCAGTCCATCGCATCACTGGCCATGTCCTTGACGAACATTCCGGCGATCTTCAGGTAATCCACCGGCAGATACTTCAGGTAGGCAAAGGAGGACATACCGGTGCCGAAGTCGTCGAGTGCAAAGCGGTAGCCCATGCCTTTCAACTCATGCATGAGTTCCGCCGCCTTGTTGAGATTCGAAATTGCGGTGGTTTCGGTAATCTCGAAACACAACAACCCGTGTGGCAGTTCGTAGCGCGTCAAGAGCTTTTTCACGAATTCCGGAAAGCTCTTGTCGTTGATGCTCGCGCCGGAGAGGTTGACCGCGTAGTAACCGCGGCTGCCGTCGGGTCCCGGCTGATGCGGAATCGCGCCCGCCTGCCACTCGCGATGCAGATGCTCGACGAGCGAGCTGATCACCCAGCGTTCGATCGAGGTGAGCAGGTTGTAGCGCTCGGCGGCCGGCATGAAACCGGTGGGCGGCACGAGGGCACCGGCGCCATCCACCATGCGCACCAGCACCTCGTAATAGGGTTGCTGCAGCGCGCTCTGAGCGAGCGGCAGAATGAGCTGCCGGTAGAGGCGGAATTCGCCGAGTTCGAACGCCCGGTTGATCTGCGACACGAGTTGCAATTCACTGTGTTTGCCCGCGGCATCGCCGTCCTGCGGCCGGTAAACCTGCACCCGGTCGCGCCCTTTGTTCTTCGCCTCGTAGCAACAGGCATCCGCCAACGCCAGCACCGCGTCAACGTTGCCCATGTTGGCGTCTATCGGAACGAGACCGATGCTGACGCCGACGCTGAACGTCTTGTTTTCCCACACGAAGCGGAATTCGCGGATGGTCTCGCGCATGGCGTGCGCGATACGCAGCCCCTGGTCGAGGGGACAGGACTCCAGCAGCGCGCCAAACTCGTCGCCACCCAGTCGCGCAAGCGTATCGCTCCCCCGCATGCGCGTCAGCATGACGGTGGTGAGCTGGCGCAAAAGCTCATCGCCCGCGCTATGCCCGCAGGTGTCGTTCACCGCCTTGAAATTGTCGAGGTCCATGAACATGAGCGCGTGCTCGCGCCCCTTGCTGCGCGCCGTTTCGAGCAATTCGGACAGGCGCCGTTCGAACTCGCGGCGGTTCACGAGGCCGGTGAGCGCGTCGTGGCTCGCCTGCCAGATGAGCTGCTGCGCCATCGCACGGATCTGGCTGATATCGTGGAACACCACGATGGTGCCAAGCCGCCTGCCGACTCCCGCGTTGATCGGCGCGGATGAAAACCGGATCGGCCACTCGCGCCCGCTGCGGCTCACGAGCCGCATGGAGGCGGCTTCGGCGTCGTCGCTCTCGGCCCCGCGGTTCACCTGCGCAAGCGGGTCGATGGCCTCCCCGCTGCGCTCGTCGATCACGCGGTAGATCTCGGCAAGCGGGCGCCCCCGGGCTTCGGCCGTGGACCATTCGGTATAACGCTCCGCGATCGGATTGAGAAACTCGATGCCGCCGTGCGCGTTGGTGGTGATGACGCCGTCGCCGATGGAATGCAACGTGACCTGCGCCAGTTCCTTCTCGAGTTCCAGCGCATTCTCGGTACGCACGACCTGGCGGATGACCAATACGGCAATGACACTGCCAACGACCAGCCCGGCCACACCGAGCGCAATGCTCGCCAGCAACATGCTGCGCGGCGCGGCGCCACCGTGCAGCGCGTCGTCCATGTTCGCGGCCGTCATGCCCGCTATCGTCAAGACCACGATGACGATAAGCAGGACGCCGAAGCCGACCAGCAGCATGCGGCTCGATCGGGACCAGGGCGTGCGCGCCGGTTTCTTCATGACGTGGCCGCCGGCACAGCGTTCACGGCGGGGCGCGCGATGCGTTCAGCGGGGTGCTGCCGGTAGAACAGTGCGAGCTGCTGATAAACCTCCGGAAAGGTGGACTGCACCGCGGACGGCGTCTCGAAAAACGCCTCGCTCAGCACCGCAAAGAATTCCGCCGGGTTTTCGGCGGCGTAAGCGTCGATCGGCACAGGTTCGTCGCGCTCGATGCGCGCGCAAAAATCCTGGTACGCGTCCGAAAACGTGCGCGAC
>DATFGD010000449.1:0-3452 GCA_035249725.1 Burkholderiales bacterium | reverse complement strand
CGCCATTTGAGTTTTCCTCACCGTGTGCCGCGATGATAACCGATCGTCTCCCCATGAAAACCGAGGGACCATGGGGAAGCCACGAGCGGGTTTACGAGTACTCAAGTAAACATGGGTCTACAATAGGGTAAGTTCTCGTGTCCATAGTCATGTCTGCACCGCAAATCACTCCACATCCTCATAACTCGTTCGCGCAATATCACGCGCACGTCTACTTTGGCGAGAAGACAGTCGAGCAGGCGCGCGAACTCTGTCAAAACGCCGCGAAGTTGTTTGGCATTGCGATGGGTCGCGTGCATCAAAAGCCTGTCGGGCCGCATCCGAGGTGGAGTTGTCAGCTCTCGTTTGATTCGGAGCAGTTCGAAAAGCTGATTCCGTGGTTGGATGAAAATCGTGGTGGGCTCACTGTATTGGTTCACGGAGTGACCGGGAATGACTTGGAGGATCACACGACGCATGCGTCGTGGTTGGGGAAGCCGGTGGAGTTGAGGTTGGAGGTTTTTAGGTAGTCCTTTCCTGGATCCCGGCTTTCGTTGGGAAAACGGCCTGCGGCTTTTGCCGGGAAGACGCGCCCATGTGAGTGCGCGAGGGGAATTCGGGAAGTAGGACGCGGTCTATGGTGCTGTCATGTGCATCATGGTTTCGTCATGCGGGCCGCCCCTATTGCAGCATCGAACAACCAATGTGCCGAATGGACTAGGTTTCGACGTTCGGTCTGTCGCGCAACGCTCGTCTTCGTTCGCTCGCATCGTGTGCCGCATTTGCGTCCGAAGCTGCAGATGAACAAAATTCCGTTGACCTACCGTCACCCACCGGGCCGTTACTTCTCACGCCGCTCGTAGCTGCGCCGCTTCTCTCTGAAGCGCAGCAAAACGCCGCGACGGACGCTTCACCGAATCAATCACAGCCACGTCTCAACTGGGACACCGGTGAAGGCAAGAGCTACCTCATTCCGGCGCTCGGCATCGTGGGGTTCGATTTTCTGCTGAATCGTTTCGACTACTACTTTCTCGAACGCAGCACGTACGACGTGAGCTACTCCACGATCAAGCGCAACCTGCGTTCGAACTGGGTGTTCGACAACGATCCCTACGCCATCAATCAGCTCGGCCATCCGTATCAGGGATCGATGTATCACGGGTTCGCGCGATCGGCGGGGCTCAATTTCTGGGAGTCGATGGGCTACGCCTTCGGCGGCAGCATGCTGTGGGAGTTTGCCGGCGAAACGACACCCCCCTCGCGCAACGACCAGGTGGCGAGCGGCATCGGCGGATCGTTTCTCGGCGAGCCGCTGTTTCGAATGGCGATCCTGTTCCTGGAGAAAGGCCGCGTGTCGCGATTCTGGCGCGAAGTCGGCGCGGCAGCGATCTCGCCCGCTACCGGATTCAACCGCCTTGCGTTCGGCGATCGCTTCAAAACCATATTCCCGAGCAACGATCCGGCCTATCACGCGCGCCTCGATACCGGCGTTAGCCTGACGACTCATAGCGAACGCGGCGTGACGCAGCCCCTCGAGCGGCACGAGGCGATCGCGGATTTTTCCATGGACTACGGCCTCCCGGGCAAACGCGACTACGCCTACCGCCGCCCGTTCGATTACTTTCATTTTCAGGTGGCGGCGGCGACGGGAAACGGCATCGAAAACCTGTCGAGCCGCGGACTCCTGCTGGGAAGGGACTACGGCGCGGGCGCCGACAGCTATCGCGGCGTGTGGGGACTCTACGGAAGCTATGATTACATCGCGCCGCAGATCTTCCGGGCATCGAGCGTCGCGCTCTCGCTCGGCAGCACCACGCAATGGTGGCTTTCGCGCTCGGTGGCACTGCAGAGCACCGCGCTTCTCGGTGCCGGTTATGGCGCCGCGGGGACGATACGCGGCGTCGGCGAACGCGATTACCACTACGGGCTCACGCCGCAGGCGTTGCTGTCGGCCGGGCTCGTTTTCGGGAATCGCGCCGCGTTCGATGTCACACTGCGCGACTATTACGTCAGCAAGGTCGCGTCGACCGAGGACCGGGGACACGAAAACATCGCCCGCGCCGACGCTTCGTTCACTTACAGAATTCATCGCGAGCATGCCGTTTCGCTCAAGTACGTCTGGTCACGGCGCGATGCGCGCTATCCTGATCTGGGAGATCGCACGCAGTCACGGGCGACCATCAGCCTCTACTACACGATCCTCCTCGGTCCGCGGTTCGGCGCGGTGGATTGGCGCCGGCGCGAGGACGCGACGTTGCGGTAATGTTCGCGAGTGGATACGGACGCATCTTTGGGAAAAGCGCTTCCTGGCATTCTTGTTCGCCGTATGTCGGTGTGCTACTTTGCCCCCATCCCCAACCTTTCCTCGCAAGCGGGGAAGAGTGAAGATGAATTCCTCCGAAATTGGAGGAAACTCGGGTAATAATGAAACAGATCTGAAGTTCGCCAAACAAAGGAGGCGTGAAATGAAACCTAAGCTCATGAGCTGGGCGTCGGCGACGGTGCTGGCCGCGGCCGGCGTCGTTTTCGCGGATATTGCGTCGGCACAGGCGTGGAAACCGGAGCGGGCGGTCGAGCTGACGGTGCCTTCCGGTCCCGGCGGATCGAACGATGCTGCGGGGCGCGTGATTCAGAAGCTCTGGACTGACCTCAAGCTGCTGCCCGTGCCAAGCTCGGTCGTGAACCGGCCGGGCGGCGGGCATCAGATCGCCTACACCTACGTTCAGCAGCGCACGGGCGACCCGCACTCGATCGGCATCATGTCGACGCCGATCGTCCTCAATTATGCCGAGGGCCGTCCCGCCGCGCTGAATCCTCGTGACGTGACGCCCATCGCCTACATGATCACCGAGCCGATGGTCGCGGCGGTGCGCCCCGATTCTCCGATCAAGACCGGCCAGGATCTGCTCAACGCGCTCAAGAAAGACCCGAACTCGCTCGCGATCGCCTTGACGAGCCTCGGGCATCGCGTTTCGATCGGCCTGCCGATGCAGAAGGCGGGCGTTGACAGTAAGGCGGTGCGCATTGTCGTGTTCAAGAGCGGCGGGGAAACGACGACCGCGGTTCTCGGCGGACACGCGGACGTCGTCATCACGTCGGTCTCGAGTCTCGTGCCTCACCAGACAGCAGGGAGGCTGCGCGGCATTGCGGTAAGTTCGCAAAAACGGCTCGGCGGGCCGATGGCCACCATCCCGACCTGGAGCGAGTTGGGCTATCAAAGCTCCGGATCGTGGAAAGGTATCGTTGCACCGCCCGGCCTGACGCCAGCCCAGGTCGCGTACTGGGAGCAGGTCGCACAGAAAACGGCGCAGAGCGAGGAGATCGCTCAGTACGCCGAGAAGAACCAGTGGCTGGTCGAGTTCAAGGGTTCGCAGGACACGCGCAAATGGATGGACGAAGAAGTCGCCCGGCTGAAGGAAGTCCTGGCGGCGCTGGGGCTCACCAAGCGCTGACCAAGTTGAGCGCGGCGAAGC
>DATFGD010000448.1:0-10744 GCA_035249725.1 Burkholderiales bacterium | reverse complement strand
CGGTATTCGTGCACCTCGCGATCGTGCTGCTGCTCGGTCTTTACATTCCGCCGTACCTCGCGGAGTGGTACCGCCAGGCGGCGCAGTTGATCGGGTAGACGCTCATGAGACTCGAAGATTTCCAGATTGAATTACGGCCGTTGCCGGGAGCGATGCCGGTTTGGTGGGGACGCGTGAACTCAGAGCAGTGGCGGACTGCGTGTCAGCAGGTACGCGACAAGGGCGGGCGGCTCGTCGCGCTGTGGGGCGCCGACCATACCGACCGCGGCGCGGGATGTGCCGTGCATGCGGCGCTGACCGTGCAGTCCGGGCTGCTCGTCATTGCACTGCCGCTGGAAAGCGATAGCTACCCCGAGGTCTCGGACATTTTTCCCGCAGCAAACCGCATGCAGCGCGCCGTGCACGATTTGTTCGGCGTCAATGCCGCAAATGCGGTGGATACGCGCAAATGGTTGCGCCACGGTGCATGGCCCGACGACGCATACCCGCTGCGCAAGTCCTTTGATGCCCGGCAAGGCTTTGGAAATGGCGTGGATCATTACCCCTTTGTACAGGTCGGGGGCGAGGGCGTGCACGAAATTCCGGTCGGCCCGGTGCACGCCGGAACGATCGAGCCGGGACACTTCCGTTTCTCCATCGTCGGCGAAGGCGTGCTGCGCCTCGAGGAGCGGCTCGGCTACAAGCACAAGGGGATCGAAAAGCGGTTCGAGTCGATGACGCTCGCCGAAGGCGCGAAGCTCGCCGGCCGCATCTCGGGCGACTCGACGGTCGCTTATGCGTGGTCGTACGCGATGGCGGTGGAAAGCGTGACGGCTGTCGTGCCGCCATCGCGCGCGTCGTGGCTGCGCGCACTGCTGCTGGAGCGCGAGCGCATCGGCCAGCACTTGTGGGACCTCGGATTTCTCGGCAACGATGCCGGGCTCGCATTCGGGCTGGCGCAATTCTCGCGTCTGCGGGAGGATTGGCTGCGCACGAGCCGCGCGCTCTTCGGACATCGCTATCTCATGGATGTCATCGTGCCGGGCGGCGTGGCGCGTGACATTCAGGGCGAATCCATTGCGCACATGCGAAGCGAGATCGAAACAGTCGGCAGCGCGGTCGCGCTGCTGAAAAACATTTACGACGAGCACGCCGGTCTGCAGGACCGCTTCATCGGCTGCGGGCGGGTCAAGCCCGATCTCGCCGACCGCATGGGACTGACCGGACTCGCCGGCCGGGCGAGCGCCGTCGCGTGGGACCTGCGCGTGCAGTTTCCGCCCGCGCCTTATGATGAGCTGGACGTGCGCATGGTGACGCATCGCAACGGCGACGTCGCAGCGCGGGTGACGGTGCGCTTCGAAGAGATCGCCGAATCGCTGCGGCTCATCGATCGTATCCTCTCGGCCCTGCCGGGCGGGGATATCGCGGTGCCGCTGCCGGCTGCGCCGGAAAACGCGTTCGGCATCGGTTGGGTGGAAGGCTGGCGCGGCGAAATCCTGATCGCGCTCGAAACGGGAGCGGGGAATCGCATCCGGCGATTGCATCCGCATGACCCGTCGTGGCAGAACTGGCCCCTACTCGAGCGCGCGGTGCTCGGCAACATCGTGCCTGATTTCCCGCTCATCAACAAATCGTTCAACCTCAGCTATTCGGGCCACGATTTGTAAAAGCGATGAGCAAGAACGCCAAGAGACTGCAGATGGAATGTAATGATTTAACGGAGCAGCAATGTCGATAGCTGCAAGACAGGTTCTTTATTCGTATTGTTTATTTCCTTGGCGTCTCGGCGCCTGGGTGGCAAATAGAACATGTATCAGCTACTGAAACAGATCATCAAGGTCGGCATCAAGACCGAATCGCCGCCCGAGCCGGAAGAGGCGCTGCGCGTCACGGCGCAGCGGCTGCGCGCGGAAGTGCTCGAGCGCTTCGCGGGGTCGCTCACGATCCGCCACGTCGACGCCGGGTCGTGCAACGGCTGCGAGCTGGAGATCAACGCGCTCAACAATCCGTACTACAACCTCGAAGGGCTCGGCATCAAATTCGTCGCGAGCCCGCGCCATGCCGACATGCTGCTCGTCACCGGACCCGTGTCACGCCACATGGAGACGGCACTGAAGCGGACGTACGAAGCGACACCCGAACCCAAGCTCGTCGTGGCATTGGGCGATTGCGGGTGTACGGGCGGAATTTTTGGCGAAAGCTATGCGAGCTGCGGGCGCGTCGCGAACGTGATCCCGGTGGACGTGGCGGTGCCGGGATGTCCGCCGACGCCGCACGCGATCATGCAGGGCATCCTGACCGCCATCGCGGCGAACGAGCCTGACAGAAGCCCCGAATAGTTGGCCCCATCAGGGATTTTTCAGCCACTGAGCGAAGAACGCCTTCGTGCGTCGGATCGCATCCTCGCGCGCCTGCGGATGCTCTCCCACCGTTGCGCCGAGCCGGTCCGGCTTGTTGAGGTTGCGGACGTTGGGGCGATAGCGCACGGGCAGCCCGATGCGGTCAAAACTGTGATGCGCGCCGGGATACGTGACGATTTCGAGTGGCGCGCCTTCCTTCTGCCCGGTTGCCGCAAGCGCTTTGCACCGTTCGGCCGGTGTCCAGTCATCCGCTTCGCCGCTCAATATGAGTAGCGGCGCGTACGGCCGATACGGCGTCTTCTCGCGCGACAGCGTCCGGCAGCCCGGGTAGAACGCGATGGCAGCGCGAAAGCCGGGCTCGATGCGGCTTGCTTGCCGCATGCTGTAGAGCGTACCGGAGCCGCCGTTCGACCAGCCGATCACGCCGATGCGCCCTGCGGCGACATAGGTCTGCGCGTTGAGCCAGCGCGCGGCGGCGTAGGCGTCCTCGACCCGTTCCCGGCTTTCGAGTATGGGCCGCTTCTGCAGCTCGCAGATCGAGCGGTGTCCGCGCGGGTTGAAGCTGTCCACGAGCAACGCCACGTATCCGTCTTCGGCGAGCAGCTCGGCCCAGTGGCGATAAGATCGGGTCACATAACCGGAAGGCGTGTACATGCCGCTGCAGCCGTGGAGCATCACGATGGCGGGAAAAGGGCCGTGTCCCTTTGGCCGGAACTCGAGCGCGCTCAACTGTATCGGTTCGCCATTGAAGGGATTGAGCGCGGGGAACTCGGTCCACCCGGCATCGTATGCCGCGGGTGCCACGGCCGGTGCAATCCCCAGCACGCAGGCTAATATGAACGATCGCAAGGACGGAGCGCTACGCTAATTCAAACGGTACTTGCGGATCATGTCCGCATCGAGTTCGATCCCGAGTCCGGGCTGTTTCGATACCTCAAACATGCCATTGCGCACTGGCGCGCGGTTGTTCCACATCGTCTGCCACACCGGGTCGCGATCCGGATCGGCGAAACACTCGAGGTAAGTGCCATGCGGCACGGCGGCGAGCAGATGCCGCGCGATCTGCGGCTCCTCGTGATGTGCCATTTCAACACCGGCGACAGCGCACAATGCGGCTGCTCGACGCCAATCAGTGACGCCGCCGCCTTCGGAGACGTCGTAGTTGACGAAATCGACGGCGTGCGCGTCGAGCAGGCGCCGCACGCCTTGGCTCGTGATCTCACATTGACCGGCGGTCACGGGAATGGACGTCGCCGAGCGCACGCGCGCCATCAGGGCGGCATCGTCATACCAGTGACACGGCTCCTCGAACCAGCGAATGTCGTGGCGCTCGACCAGCCGGGCAAAGCGTATCGCGTCCTGTGCGCTCCAGCCGCGGTTCGCGTCCACCATGAGAACGAAGTCTGGACCGGCGGCTTTGCGTGCGGCCTCGACGCGCTTCGCATCCTCTTCCGGCGCGAGGCCGCCGACTTTAAATTTGCAACCTGCCATGCCGGCTTCGCGGTACAGCGCCATCTCGCGACCGATGTCGGCAAGCGTCTTGCCGGGCATGTAATAGCCGCCGATGGAGATGATCGGAAGGCGGTCGCGATAGCCGCCGAGGAGTTCGCATAGGCTCTTGCCGAGCGCTTTCCCGATCACGTCCCACACCGCGCAATCCACGCAGGCGATCGCTTCCAGCAGAGTCTTGCGGTCGCGGCTCGCGTGCGTGAGCGCGAACATCTTCTCCCAGATCCGCTCGCTTTCGAAGACACTCATGCCTTTGATCGGCGGCGCAAGCTCGTCTTCGATCAAGCGCACGATCTCCCGCCCGTGCTCGCGGTTGTCGCCGTTGTAGACTTCACTTGTGGTGCCTGCGTCCGTCCGGATGCGTGTAATGACGGTGCAGCGTTTCAGCACGGCGTAGGTGCTGCCCCCGAAGTTTTTGCTCAGCGGGATTTCGATTGCGATCGCTTCGATGCCTTCTATGCGCATAACGTGTACCACCCCGTCTGCAATGCAGACACCCCTCCTCATGGGAGGAGGGGAAAGGTTATTTCACCCGCATGCCGGGTCGTGCCCCGGAGTCGGGGGACAACAAGAACAGTCCCGGACCATCGCCCGAGGCTGCCAGCACCATGCCTTCCGAGACGCCGAACTTCATCTTCCGCGGCGCGAGGTTCGCCACCATGACGGTCAGGCGGCCTTTCAGCTTTTCCGGCGCGTAAGCCGACTTGATACCGGAAAATACCGTGCGCGTCTCGTCGCCGAGATCCAGCGTGAGCTTGAGCAGTTTGTCTGCGCCTTCCACGCTCTCGGCGTTCACGATCTTCGCGACGCGGAGGTCGATCTTGCCGAACTCATCGATGTTGATCGTCCGGGCTATCTCCAGTTTTTCCTCCGCGCGAACCTGATGCTCCGCGTGACGCGCTTGTGAGTGCGCAGCGGGCACGGGCTGCATGCTCTCGCGGTTAGCCGCCACGAGTGCATCCACCTGCTTGCGTTCGACGCGCGTCATGAGATGCTCGTATTGATTTATTCTGACCGGTCGGCGGCCCAGATCATCCCATCTGAGATCAGGTGTGCCAAGAAAAGCTTCAGCCTGCGCGGCCAACGCGGGCAGCACGGGCTTCAGAAAAATAGTCATCCGGTAGAAATGCGAGATCGCTTCACTGCAGACCCGATGGAGCTGCTCGCGTTTTTGTGGATCCCTGGCCAGCTCCCATGGCTTGTTGGCGTCAAAGTACTGATTGACCTTATCGGCAAAGGTCATCATTGCACGCATCGCCCGGCCGAATTCCCGCGCCTCGTAGGCCTTGGTGATCTCATCCACTACTTCGGTTATGCCGATGGCTGAGACATTGGCCGGCGTCACGCCAGACTCGTTGCACAACATTCCGTCAAAGAACTTTAGAAGGAAACTCGAAGCGCGGCTCGCGATGTTGACGTACTTGCCGATAAGATCGCTATTGACCCGTGCAACGAAGTCGTCGAGGCTGAGATCGATGTCCTCCATCGTCGCGTTCAGTTTCGCTGCATAGTAGTAGCGCAGCCACTCGGGGTTGAGTTGCTGCTCGAGATAGCTCTCGGCGGTGATGAACGTGCCGCGCGACTTGGACATCTTCTCGCCGTTCACGGTGAGAAAGCCGTGGGCGTAAACGTGCGTTGGCGTGCGAAAGCCCGCGCTTTCGAGCATGGCCGGCCAGAAGAGGGCGTGGAAGTAGAGGATGTCCTTGCCGATGAAGTGGATCATCTCGGTGCCCTGATCCCGGCTCTTCACCGCGTCGGTGAACGCGTCGAAGTCGATCCCCTTCTTCCCGCACAGGTTGCGGAAGCTCGCAAAATACCCTACCGGCGCATCCAGCCAGACATAGAAGTACTTGCCGGGGGCGTCGGGAATCTCGAAACCGAAGTACGGCGCATCGCGCGAGATGTCCCAGTCGCTCAAGCCCGCCTTGAACCATTCGTCGAGCTTGTTGGCCGCTTCGGTCTGCAAGGTTCCCGGTGAGCGCGTCCAGCGCTTCAAAAACTCGGTGCACTTCCCCAGCTTGAAGAAATAGTGCTCCGACTGTTTGGTCACCGGCGTTGCGCCCGACACCGCGGAATAGGGATTGATGAGTTCCGTCGGCGAGTAGGTCGTCCCGCATACTTCGCATGCGTCACCGTACTGGTCCTTCGCGTGGCACTTGGGACACTCGCCCTTGATGAAACGGTCCGGCAGAAACATGTTCTTCACCGGATCGTAGTACTGCTCGATCGCGCGCTGCTCGATCAGCCCCGCCTTGCGCAGCCGCCGGTAGAACTCGTACGACAGCTCGCGATTTTCCGGAGAGTGCGTCGAATAATAGTTGTCGAAGGCTATGTGGAAGCCGCGAAAGTCGCGGTCGTGCTCGTCGTGCATGCGCGCGATCAACTGCTCGGGCGCGATGCCTTCCTGCTCGGCGCGCAGCATGATCGGCGTGCCGTGCGTGTCGTCGGCGCACACGTAGTGCACTTCGTTGCGCTGCATGCGCTGGTAGCGCACCCAGATGTCGGTCTGGATGTATTCCACCAGGTGCCCGAGGTGTATGGCGCCGTTCGCGTAGGGGAGGGCGGACGTGACGAGGATGCGGCGCTTTTTCATTACATGGCCGGAACTTGGGGAGTCGGAATTGTAACAAACCGGTATGTCCTTCCTTCGGTGAGGCCACGCGCGGCAAGACCACATCGCCGGCAACAGCATTCGAGAGGTCCTATAATGCCGCCCTACCCGAAGCACGAGAGGAAGCCTTTATGGCGATAACCGAGCAACAAGTGCAGGACGCGCTGAAACAGCTCGTCGATCCCAACACGCGCAAGGATTACGTTTCCAGCAAGTCCGCGCGCAATATCAGGATCGAGGGGAACGACGTGACGGTGGAGGTGCTGCTCGGCTACCCGGCCAAGACCCAGATCGAACCGATCCGCAAGGAACTGACGGCGAAGCTCCGCACGCTGCCTGGTGTCGGTAACGTGACGGTCAAAGTGTCTACGAAGATCGTCTCCCACGCCGTTCAGCGCGGCGTGAAACTGGTGCCGGGCATCAAGAACATCATTGCGGTCGCCTCAGGCAAGGGCGGGGTCGGCAAGAGCACCACCGCGGTGAATCTCGCGCTCGCGCTTGCCGCCGAAGGTGCGAGCGTCGGCGTGCTGGACGCGGACATCTACGGCCCGTCGCAGCCCATGATGCTCGGGATCCGGGGCCGCCCGGAGTCGAAAGACGGCAAGAGTCTCGAGCCGATGGAAGGCCACGGGTTGCAGGCGATGTCCATCGGCTTCCTGATCGACGTCGAGACGCCGATGGTCTGGCGCGGGCCGATGGTGACCCAGGCGCTCGAGCAGCTCCTGCGCGAAACGAAATGGCGGGACATCGACTACCTGGTCGTGGACCTGCCGCCCGGCACCGGCGACATCCAGCTTACGCTCGCCCAGCGTGTCCCGGTGACCGGCGCGATCATCGTGACCACGCCGCAGGACATCGCACTGATCGACGCCCGCAAGGGCCTCAAGATGTTCGAAAAGGTCGGGATACCGATACTCGGCATCGTCGAGAACATGTCGCTCCACATCTGCTCGAACTGCGGTCACCAGGAGCGCATCTTTGGCGAAGGGGGTGCCGCCCGCATGGCACAAGAGTCCGGCGTGGAAGTGTTGGGGGAGCTGCCGCTCGACATCGCGATCCGCGAGCAGGCCGATTCGGGCAAGCCCACGGTGGTCTTCGACCCCGACGGGCGCGTCGCTTCCATATACAGGGAGATCGCGAGGCGAGTCGCGGTCCATATCGCCGAACGGCAGCAGGACCATTCGGCGGCGTTTCCCAAGATCGTCGTTCAGAACACCTGACCGGGACAGAGGCTTACGCGCTGCCGCGGCCTGTTCGCGTTTGAGCCGGGAGCGAGCGCACCTCACGCTCACAGGCCGCAGGTGTACAATCCCGGCCAATATCATCGCCCCGCCACTCAATGACAATAAAGTCCGATCGGTGGATCCGCCGCATGGCCGAGCGCCACCGCATGATCGAGCCGTTCGAGCCGGGCCAGATCAAGTACACGAACGGCCACCGGCTCGTCTCCTACGGCACGTCGAGCTACGGCTACGACATTCGCTGCTCGAACGAATTCAAGATCTTCACCAACATCAACACCACCATCGTCGATCCCAAGAACTTCGACGAGCGCTCGTTCGTGGACTTCCGCGGCGAGATCTGCATCATTCCACCGAACTCGTTCGCCCTCGCCCGCACCGTGGAGTACTTCAGGATCCCGCGCAACGTGCTCACGATCTGTCTCGGCAAGAGCACCTATGCGCGCTGCGGCATCATCGTCAACGTGACGCCGCTCGAGCCCGAGTGGGAAGGCTACGTCACGCTCGAGTTCTCCAACACCACGCCGCTCCCCGCCAAGATCTACGCCAACGAAGGCGTTGCGCAGGTGATCTTCCTCGAGTCGGCGCCCGACGACGTCTGCCAGACTTCCTATAAGGATCGTGGCGGGAAGTACCAGGGGCAGACCGGCGTCACGCTGCCCAAGATCTGAGCGTGACGCGAGGTGCGTGCCCGGGCGCGAGCCTGCCACGCTCGTCTAAACCGCGAGCCGCTTCCCAGCGAAGTCGCTTCCTGAAACGTGTGGTGCTGGCGGCCCTCGCCGACCGCGTTGAATTATTTTTCGAAGCGGCGCTCAAAATCGCTTGATTCCTGGGAAATTGATCCTATAATTCGCGAAAATTTCACTATTCGTGAATGGGCGTAACCGAGACTGAAGGAGGTCATCATGACAGGCCTGACGAACTGCCGCAGCACGGTTGAAGTTGTCGCATTTTTGATTCCGGAATCTTAGGTCCGAAGGAGACTTTGATGGCCGTGCGCTCTGTCGCCCTTAAAAAACAGCAACCCGCTTTCGAGTACGATCAGCAGCTCTTCGATACCCATCCCGAAGTACGCCTGGACTTTGACCGCGTCCGGGAAGCGCTCCAGCAGGGCTACGCCAAGCCCTTCCTCCTGGTCGATACCCAAATCGTTCGAACCAAGGCCCGCCGCTTCAAGGCCGCCATGCCGCGCGTGCAGCCGCACTACGCGGTCAAGGCGAACCCCGACCCGCGCGTGTTGAAGGCGCTGATCGAGGAAGGGGTCGGCTTCGAGATTGCTTCCATTGCCGAGCTCGACCTCCTGCTCGGCCTGGGTGTCGCTGCCTCGGAGATCTACTACTCGAACCCGATGAAGTCGCGGGCGTACATCGAATACGCGGCTGCAAAAGGCGTGGAGTGGTACGTGCTCGACAGCGTGGAAGAGCTGCGCAAGATCGCGAGCGTGAAGCCCGACGCCAAGCTCTACGTGCGCATCGAAGCGCCCAACGTCGGCAGCGACTGGCCGCTGGCGGGCAAATTCGGCATCAAGAGCACGGAAGTGGACGGCATCATCGCGGAAGCGGTGGCGCTCGGCGCCGACCTGGCTGGCGTGACCTTTCACGTCGGCTCGCAGTGCCGCAACCCGGAGAACTGGCGCATCGGCATCCAGCACGCGAAGCGCGTGTTCCGCAAGATGCGGCTCGCCGGGCTGAATCCCCGCCTGCTCAATATAGGCGGCGGCTACCCGGTGCGGCACGTCAAGCCGATTCCGTCCATCGAGCGGATCGCGGATGTCGTCAACCACGGCATTCGGGATATTCCGCAGGACGTGCGGGTCATGGCGGAGCCGGGGCGCTTCCTCGTGTCCGACGCCGGTTACTTCGTGTGCCGGGTGGTGGGAACTGCAACGCGTGCCGGCAAGCGCTGGATGTACTGGGATGCCGGCGTGTTCGGGGGCGTCATCGAGACGACTGAAGGGCTCCGCTACGACATTCAGACGGACCGCACGGGGAAGGCGATCCCGTGGTGCATCGCGGGCCCGACGTGCGACTCGGTGGACGTCTGCATGCGCGACGAGATGTTCCCCGAGGACATGCAGGAGGGGGATTTCATCTACATCGCCAACGCGGGCGCCTATACGACCGCTTACGCAAGCAATTTCAACGTCTTTCCGCTGCCCGAGGTGCGCGTGATCTAGGCGCGCGGCTTCTGATTGCAACGGGCGCCACTGGCGCCCGTTTTTTCTCTTCGGTCGTAGATCGCGAAGCGGTAGGCGCAAGGATGTTTTTCGTCGGCGCCGAAGCTTTCGGCTGACGTCTCGCACCAATCGCTCAGGTCGAGTTCCGGCATGAACGTGTCGCCCGCCGGCTCGGCTTCCACCGTGGTGAGGTAGATGCGGTCAGCGTGGGGCAGCGCTTGCCGAAAGAGCTCAGCTCCCCCGATCACAAAGAGCTCCTCATCCCGCGCGCACTGGTCGATGGCCTCCCCAAGCGAGTGCGCAACAAGCGCACCGGGCACCTCGTATGCCGGCTGCCGCGTGACGATGACAGTGGTGCGGCCGGGCAGCAGGCGCCCGATCGATTCGTAGGTCTTGCGGCCCATGATGATGGGGTGCCCCATGGTGATGCGCTTGAAGAGCTGAAGCTCGTTCGGCAGATGCCAGGGAATCCTGCCGCCGGCCCCGATCACCCGGTTCTTCGCCATGGCGACGACCAGCGAAACGCGGGGCCGGGGTGCCTGTTTTTCGCCAGCCGTCACGGTATGCCCGGCCCGGCTTTAGACCGCGACCGGCGCCTTGATTGCCGGGTGGGGATCGTAACCCTCGAGCGCAAAATCCTCGTACTTGAAGTCGAACAGGCTATTCACTGCGGGATTGAGCCGCATCACGGGGAGCCGGCGTGGGGTGCGCGCGAGCTGCTCGCGCGCCTGCTCGAGATGATTGAGATAGAGGTGTGTGTCGCCGAAGGTATGGACGAATTCGCCTGCCCTGAAGCCGCACACCTGAGCGATCATCAGCGTAAGCAGGGCATAGGAAGCGATGTTGAAGGGCACGCCGAGGAAAAGAT
>DATFGD010000447.1:0-5645 GCA_035249725.1 Burkholderiales bacterium | reverse complement strand
CGCCGGATGGACATACGGTGCTGGTCGCGTCCACAGGGGAAGTGGCGATCAATCCGGGCCTGTTCCAGGCGCGGCTCCCGTACAATGTTGAAAGAGATCTCGCGCCGGTCTCGCTCGGTACCATCTCCGCATTGCTACTGGTCGCGCACCCCTCATTTCCGGGCAGGAGCGTGAAGGAATTGATCGCACTCGGGAAGGCGAAACCGCGCACCCACGCTTATGCCTCAGTGGGTGTGGGAAGCCCGATGCATCTTTCGGGCGAACTATTCAAGATGATTACCGGAACGGACTTCATCCACGTTCCGTACAAGGGAGGGGCGCCGGCCAGCGCCGCTCTGATGGGCGGGCAGGAGGCGCAATTCGGTTTCGTCGGCATGGGCCCGGTTTTGCCGCACGTCCAGGCTGGCCGGCTGCGACCGCTTGCAATCTCAACAGCGAAGCGGGCGACACTCCTGCCGGACGTGCCGACTCTTCAGGAAGCCGGGGTGAAGGACTTCGATACCAGCATCTGGTTCGCATTTCTTGTGCCCGCAAAAACACCTCGCGGCGTAATCGCTAAACTCAATGCTGAGATAAACCGGATCCTAAGGCTACCCGACGCACGCAATTACCTCATCAAGACCGGTGTCGAGGTGGCACCTTCAACCCCCGAGGAGCTTGCGCGCTTCATTCGAAGCGAACGGGAAAAGTACGCCAAGATCATCCAGGTGTCGGGCACCAAGGTGGATTGAGCGAAATATTCCGAGGAGGGCAGATGGAACGGACAAAGACAGTGCTTGCAATGTGTGCAGCGGCGAATTTCGCAGGCGTGGCCAACAGTGCCGCGCTTGCGCAGACGTATCCGACCAAACCCATACGGGTCGTCGTGCCGTATGCAGCGGGAGGCGCGACCGATCTCACCGCGCGTCTGGTGGGCCAGAAGATGCAGGCCGCCATGAAACAGAACGTGATCGTGGAGAATCGACCCGGCGCCGGTGGCGTGATCGGCGCGGACACCGTGGCAAAAGCGCCGCCCGACGGCTATACCGTGCTGGTGGGCGTGCCGGCCGAGATGGCCATCCTGCCGCATCTGCAGAAGCTGCCGTACGACGTCGCGCGTGACTTTGCACCCGTATCACTCGCGGCCGTGACGCCGCTCATCCTCGTGGTTCATCCCTCGCTGCCCGTCAAATCGGTGAAGGAACTGGTCGCTTTTGTGAAAGCGCGGCCCGGGCAGTTGAGCTATGCGTCCGCCGGCACCGGCGGCGTACAGCACCTCGCGGCCGAACTCCTCAAGATTACGACCAAAATCGACATGACTCACGTGCCGTACAAAGGTGCGGCGCCCGTCATGCCGGACTTGATCGGAGGACATATCCCGATGTTTTTCTCGGGCATGCCGCCGGCCATGCCGCACGTCAAGGCCGGAAAACTGCGCGCGCTGGCGGTGACGACCACGAAGCGCTCGCCCGCGGCGCCTGAGGTGCCGACCATGGTGGAATCGGGCATGCCGGGCTTCGACATCAGTAACTGGTTCGCGTATTTCGTGCCCGCGGGCACGCCGGCCGCGGTGATTTCCCGTCTCAACACGGAGGTCAATCGCGGGCTCAAGTTTCAGGACGTCAAGGACAAGCTCGCGAGCGTCGGCGCGGAGACGGTCGGCACGACGCCCGACCAACTCGCCAAATTCGTGCGCGCGGAGAGCGACAAATTTGCAAAGCTCATCAAGGCGTCCGGGGCCAAGGGCACCGACTGAATGAAGCTGACGGCGGAAGAGCGCGCGATGCTGCACGGGACACGTGGCGCAGCGGTCCGTCGCGCGATCGAATTACAGCTTGCGGTCGGCAAGTTCTATGGCGCGAAGCAGTTCGTGCCGGTCACCAACGTACACATGATGGGCGATATCGAAGTCATGGGCGATGGCGGGCTCGAGCACCTGCGCAGCCTCGTCCAGGCCCAGGCGCGCTGCGAAGTGCCGACGACGACCAACGCGCGCTGCTTCGATTTCGCGCATGTCGAACGTCTGGGGCAGGACGCCGGTGAGGCAGTAAAGGAGCGCGAGCTGATCGGATGCCTCAAGCAGATGAACATCATGACCACTGACACCTGCATCAACTATCAGTCGCTCTACCAGCCGCACTTCGGCGAGCACATCGCATGGGGTGACACCGGCACGGTCATCTGGGCGAATTCGGTGTGCGGCGCGCGCTCGAATTTCGAATCCGGTCCGGCGGCGATGGCGGCGGCCATGACCGGCCGGGTACCGGAATACGGTTATCACCTCGACCAGCACCGCAAGGGTACGTTGGTGGTGGAGGTGGCGACGGAACTCAAGGACCTCGCGGAGTGGGGCGCGCTGGGGAAGCTCGTCGGGGAGCCGAATCAGAGCTATTACGAAGTGCCGGTCTTCACCGGCATACGGCGCGCGCCCACCGCCGACGAATTGAAACACCTGGGCGCCTCGCTCGCGAGCTATGGGTCGATGGCGATGTTTCACATGGTCGGCGTGACACCCGAAGCGCCGTCGCTGTCGGCGGCCTTGGGTGGCAAACGGCCGAAAACCAAAATGCGCATCACGCGCGCGGCACTCAGTCGAGTGTTCGCGGGCTATCGCAACCTCGACGGCAGCTGCAACTTCGTCGTGTTCTCCGGTCCACAGCAGTCGTTGCTGGAAATGAAGACGCTGGCCGATTTGTTCGACGGCCGCCGCGTGCAGAGCGGCACGACGGTGTTCGTCACCACCGGCAACGGCGTGTTGTCGGCAGCGCGCGCGCTGGGTTACGCGCAAAAGCTGGAAGCGGCCGGGGTTACGATTCTCGAAGGCGTGTGCGTCTACATTCTGCAGAATTTGACGCGCATGCGGGCGCGTAATGCCTGGACGAACATGATCTCGAATTCCGCGAAGATCGTGAACACCATCACCGCGCACAAATTCAACACCATCCTCCGGCGCACCGCGGATTGCGTCGACATCGCGTGTACCGGAGTTTTCCGGTGACCGTGCGGCCTTCGATCCGCGTTATGCGCGCCTACGGTGCCGCCGTCGAGGGTGAGGCGGTCATCTCACGCGAGGGGTTCAGCCCGCGTTACGATCTCGACCGCTGGAGCGGTGTCATCACCAAGCCGGGACACGACCTGGAGGGGATCAACGTCCGCGACAAGATCCTGTTTTTCCCGACGGCAAAAGGCGGTATCGCGGCGGGCTGGGCTTTTCACGATATACGCTCGAAAGGCTTCGCACCGAAGGCCTTGATCTTCGGCGTCACGAACCCGGTGATGGTGCAGGGCGCGATATTCGCCGGAATGACCATCACCGAGGGCTGGTCGCGCGATCCACGAAGCTGCCTGCGCACGGGCGACTTCGTGCGCGTCGATCCGGCGGCGAAGACAATCTCGGTGTTGAAGCGTGCCTGAACCGAGCAGGAATGGGAATGCCGTGATGGCGCCATTGCCCGCGGCGACCGTCACGCTGGTGCGCGATTCGGCCCACGGACCGGAAGTGCTCATGCTGCAGCGTAACTTCAAATCCGGCTTCATGCCCGGCATGTACATGTTTCCCGGCGGCGCGCTCGACCCCGAAGACTATACGCGCGAAGCGGCTGCGCTGTGCGAGCGCCTGGACGACCGAACCTCGAGCAGTGTACTCAAGCGCGAAAGCGGGGGACTGGCATACTGGATCGCGGCGATACGCGAATCTTTCGAAGAGGCGGGGATACTGCTCGCCCGCGACGCGAACGGTAAAGCGCTTGCGCTCGATGAGCCGGCGGTCGTCGCACGCTATCGCGCACACCGTCATGCGCTCAACGCCGGCGATCAGTCGTTCATCGCGCTTGTCACAGCTGAGCGCCTGCGACTCGCGGTCGATCAACTGGTGTACTTCAGCCGCTGGATCACGCCGGTGGGTGCGCCGCGGCGCTACGACACGCGCTTTTTTGTCACGCGCGCACCTGCGGCGCAGGCGCCGCTGCACGACAATATCGAGGCGATCAATCACGCCTGGATGCGTCCGGAAGCCGCACTGGCGGCCCACGCGCGCGGTGAATTCGACATGCGCACGCCGACCCTCAAGACGCTCGAGACCTTCTCGCGATATCGTTCGGTGGACACGCTCATTGCGGCGATGCGCGCGCTTCAGGAAATACCGGCGATGCTGCCGCGCATCAGCAGGGATGGGCGCCGCCTGCTGCCCGGAGAGCCCGGTTACGATGAAGCGGCAAGCGCAGAAAGCCAGGGGCCATGGCAGATATAGTCCCGGGCGTCGTTGTACCGGTGAACGATCTCGTCGTGCGCCTCACCGCACCCAATCCGGGCGTCATGACGGGGCCCGGAACCAACAGTTACATCGTCGGACGTGACGAGCTCGCATTGATCGACCCCGGCCCGGAGAGCGACGCGCACTGCGATGAACTGCTGAAATACGTTGGCAACCGTCTGAGATGGATACTGTGTACTCACACCCATCTCGACCATTCTCCCGGCGCGCGGGCCATCAAGGCCGCAACCGGCGCGCAACTGTGCGGTTTTGATGTCGTGCCCGTCGATGGGCGTCAGGACACCACTTTCGTGCCGGACCGATCGCTGCGCGAAGACGACTGCCTCGAAGGTGACGGTTTCAGTCTGCGTGCGATTCATACGCCGGGACATGCTTCCAACCATCTGTGCTATCTCCTCGAAGCGCGCAGGATGCTCTTTACCGGAGATCACGTGATGCAGGGCTCGACGGTCGTCATTTCGCCGCCGGATGGCGACATGCAGGCCTACTTGCGGGCGCTCGAGCGGTTGCTCGCACTGGACATCGACGCCATCGCCCCGGGGCACGGACACATCATCGACAAGCCCCACGACGAAGCGCGCCGGCTCATCGCCCATCGAATGAAACGCGAGCAGAAGGTTGTCGATGCGTTCGCGCAGATAAACCCGGCAACGCTCGACGAGCTGCTGCCGGTTGTGTATTCGGATACGCCGCTGCGGCTGCATCCGGTTGCCCGGCGCTCGCTGCACGCGCATCTCATCAAACTGGAGCGGGACGGGCGCGTGACCGAAAAGGCAGGGGCGTGGCTGCTGCGAGGTACTGCGGCTACAAACAAATAAATTCCACGGTCGAGCGTTCGGTGCAGGGCAAGCGTCTGCGCTATTTGTTGCTCGCCGAAGCAGCGACGAGCCCGAGACTGCCGGGTCTTTGCAGAAACGCGTCGAGGAGGGCGTAGAGGCTGGGAAACTCCTCGTTCGTGAGTTCGGCAAAAACCACTGCGCCGCCCGTTTCACGCGCGCGCAAGCGCAGATACCATGCCGAGAACAGCACATCGGCAAACGCGACATCCTGAAAGCGTCCCCATTCGTCCTCGCCTTCCTGGATATTGCGCTCGCGCACGATGCGCTCGACGGACCATATCGAAACCATGCGCGGATCCTGCTGATAATCCGCCATGCCGTTGGCCGCAGCGTAGAAGGTGCGCATGTCTTCGGATAGCTGCGCACCGATCAGGCGCTCCAGCGATTCGATCTGCATCATCGACGCGCCCTCATTGAGCGCAACGCCTTCCGCGCGCCATCGCGCCAGCATCCGATCGATCGAAGTCATGCGCTCCCCCGCTTCCCGTGCGTCGGGAAGTTGTGCCTCGTTGATATAACTTAGTTTACCAAGGCTGCGTGATCAACTGCCGATT
>DATFGD010000446.1:0-3201 GCA_035249725.1 Burkholderiales bacterium | reverse complement strand
CCTGCCGCTTTCGAGTCGCTGAAATCCGGCAAGGCACACGTAATGGGCAGCATTAAGCCAATCCTGTTCGAACTCTCGAATCAATTGCCTGATTCCCGGGTTCTGGACGGTCGGCCCGGCATCGATCCGCACGCTATGGTGCTGCCGAAGGGGCGGGATGTCGGCCTGGTCTATGCGCGCAAATTCGTTGAGGACGCGAAGTCCGAGGGGCTAGTGAAGGCGGCAATCGAGAGGGTCGGAATGCGTGGCGCCGTCGCGGCGCCACTTGAATGATGGTCTCTAGGTCAGGTTGGCTTCAACGCCCGCGGCTTTTTGAGGTCTACGGTTACTGGCAAAGATGTCCGCTTGCGGCCAGAGCCGACATTCAGGAATCTTCACTTTCATGCCGCTTGGCAACAACAGGTTTCCACGGTCCCCGAAAAAGCCGGGTCGCAGCTTACCCTGTACTCGGCGCGTGTAGCGCAGTGCGCCGGTAGCACTTGAAAACAAACCGCCGGCGTATAACGCGTGGACAGAGAACTCGTACGCGGTTGCCAAACGGGAGTCATCATGCGCGATAGTAAGAGGAAGCACGACAAACGGGACGCTAAGCCCGACAACGCCGCCGCGGACCGTCGTCGCGGATTCCTCAAACAAGGCGCGGCGCTCATTACCGGCGCCGCATCAGCCGGGTTTGCGTCCCGGGCTGCCGCGCAAGGTCTCGCTGGCCAACCTTGGGAGCGGGTCTACGGAGCAGGGTTCACCGGTTACGGCCAGCCCTCACGCTTCGAGCTCCCTGTAGTGCGCCATATCGGGCGCCCGTACGGTGATCTCGCGCCCGGTTCGGGCGCGGCCCTCTCGCCGATCGAGTCGCTCGAAGGCATCATCACGCCCAGCTCGCTGCACAACATCCGCAGTCACAGCGGCACGCCCGACATCGATCCCAGGCAGCACCAGCTGCTGCTGCATGGCCTGGTGGCACGTCAGCTGATGTTCTCCATGGACTCGCTGTCGCGCTACCCCATGACCACGCGCACCTATTTCATCGAATGCTCGGGTAATAGCAACCGTGCCCTCGTCCCGCAGCCCGCGCAGGTGCCGGCCGGGGCGATTCACGGCAACATTTCATGCAGCGAGTGGACCGGAGTTCCACTGCGCATGCTGCTTGAGGAGGCCGGTTTGCAGCCCGAGGCAAAGTGGCTGCTGGCAGAGGGGGCCGATTCGGCGCACATGAGTCGCAGCATTCCGCTCGAGAAGGCGCTCGATGACGCGTTGATCGCGCTCTACCAGAACGGTGAGCGCCTGCGTCCCGAGCAGGGCTATCCGGTGCGCTTGCTGCTGCCTGGATGGGAGGGCAACACGAGCGTGAAGTGGCTGCGCCGCCTGAAGGCAACCGAGGGGCCCACCCACACCAAGGACGAAACATCCAAGTACACCGATCCGCTCCCGGACGGACGCGCGTTGCAGTTCACCTTCGAGATGGGCGTGAAGTCGGTAATCACCAAACCGTCTTCGACCATGACGTTGCCGAGGCTCGGCTTTTACGAAATCTCCGGTATCGCCTGGAGCGGCGCGGGACACATCCGGCGTGTCGAAGTATCTACCGACGGCGGCAGCACCTGGGCCGATGCAGCACTCGCCGGCGAAGAGCGCGCCAAGTCACTAGTGCGCTTTCGACTGCCGTGGGAATGGACCGGAAAAGCGGCGGTCTTGCAAAGCCGGGCCACCGACGACAAGGGGCGCGTGCAGCCGCTGCGCAAAGAGTGGATCGCGCGGTTTGCGCCGGACATCCGCTTTCATAACAATTCAATCATCAGCTGGGCCGTGGGCGCAGACGGGAGCGTGAAAAATGTCTACGTCTAAGCGGATACCAATCGCCCTCGTCGTGACTGCGGCGTTAGCCATTGCGGCCTGCGCCGTTCCGCCGCCAGCAGGCAAGCCCCCAGCGTTAGGCACCTCAGTGAGCGCAGAGGAAGTGGCGCGCTGGGACATCAGCATTCCACCGAGCGGCGCCGGGTTGCCCAAAGGCAGCGGCAGCGCGCGTCAAGGACTGCAGGTCTACGAACAGAAGTGCCTGGCTTGCCACGGCGCGAAGGGTGTAGGCAAGCCCGCGGATGTGCTGGTAGGCGGCGTGGGCTCACTCGCGTCAAAGACGCCGCTGCGTACCGTTGGCAGCTACTGGCCGTATGCGACGACGCTGTTCGATTACGTGCGCCGCTCCATGCCCATCACCAATCCGCTCTCGCTCAGCGATCACGAGGTTTACGCAGTAAGCGCCTATGTGCTGTACCTCAACGGCATCGTGAGCGAGGACGACCAAATGAACGCGCAAAGCCTGCCGCTGGTGAAAATGCCCAACCGCGACGGGTTCATCAGCGAATGGCCAGTTCGTCCACGCTAGGCGAAGCGCTGGATGCCCGCTTTGGGTCGAACAGCGCCCATGACCGCAAGGTCAACGCGACTCCATCTCAAGGAGTCGTGCCATGGAAGTCTCCGATCCGGTTGCAGTGCAGAAGGCCCCTTGGAACAAGGGCAAGCTGGTAGGCCAGAAGGCACCGCTGCGCCTCAAGGAGGTCTGGGCAATTCGCATCCGTCTCAGCTCGCCAAGCGAGCTCGTGAGCTCGCGCTCTTTAATCTCGCACTGGACAGCAAGCTCCGTGGCTGCGACCTCGTGAGCCTGCGCGTCGGTGACGTAGCGCAAGGCAGCCGCGTATGTGCTCGCGCCATCGTGTTGCAGCGTAAGACGCAGCGAGCAGTCCAATTCGAGTTGACTGAACAGACACGGGAGGCGATCGCATCCATAGGCCTTGACTGCACCGCCTACGGGACCCACACCATGCGCCGAACAAAGGCGATGCTAATCTATCGAAGAACAAAGAATCTGCGAGCCGTGCAACTTCTTCTCGGCCACACAAAGCTAGAAAGCACCGTCCGTTACCTCGGCATCGAAGTTGACGACGCCTTAGAAATCGCTGAGCAGACCGAAATTTGAGTCAATCATCGTTGCTGGCGACCCCTCCCTGCGGTCGCTAAGCGGCCATAAGCGGCCGTTTAGTCTTCCCAGCAGCAGGCACAGATTCATTACGATCCAGTAAGGCTTCTCGCTGCCTCATAGATGACCGGGGTGCCGCGATTCCCGGTATCTAACGCGGCGGTGTGACGGCTTTGTCGGTCTATAGCGCGTGGCCCAGCCCACTCCTAGGACCGCGCAACATCAACGGG
>DATFGD010000445.1:0-4563 GCA_035249725.1 Burkholderiales bacterium | reverse complement strand
ACCGCTTCACGCACACTGTCGTCGCCGTGTATCTCACGACCGCTTTCACCGTGATCGGCGTTGCGGCGTGGTACCTGAGGCACCGCCGTTACGCCGAGGAATCGCGGCTCATGATCATGATGGGTTTACTCCTCGCCTCGGTGCTGGTGCCGCTGCAGGCGGTGCTCGGCGATCTGCACGGCGTCAATACCTTCGAGCACCAGCCGCAGAAGCTTGCCGCGATCGAAGGCATATGGGAGGGTGGCTTGGGACAACCGGCCGTGATCTTCGCAATTCCCGATGAAGCAAACGAAACCAATCATGCGGAGATCGGCATACCGAAGCTTGCGAGTCTTTATCTCACGCACGATTGGGACGGCCACATCAAAGGGCTGAAGGACTTCCCGCGCGACGAACGCCCGCCGGTCGCGATCACCTTTTTCGCGTTTCGCACCATGGTGGCGATGTGGCTCGTGATGCTGGGGATCACGCTGTGGGCGTGGATGCTCCGCGCACGACGCCGGCTGTATGACACGCCAGCCTTTCTGCGCATGGCGACGTGGTCGATACCGGCCGGATACGTCGCCGTGACCGCGGGCTGGTTCACCACCGAAGTCGGACGCCAGCCATGGGTCGTGTATGGCCACCTGCGTACCGCGGACGCCGTCACACCCTTCCTCACCGGCGGCGATGTCGCGATCTCGCTCTTTTTCTATGTCGTCGTGTACGCGGTCATTTTCGGTGCGGGGTTCTATTACCTGATGCGGCTGGTCCAGCGCGGCATGCCCGAAGAACTGCCCGACCCGCGCACCGACCGGCGCCCGGCGCGACCGCTCTCCGCAGCGACAGGCTGGACGGGAAGAACATGATTCTCGATCTTGTCCCGATCTGGACCGTCATCCTCGCCGTCAGCGTCTTCATGTACGTGCTGCTCGACGGCTTCGACCTCGGTGTCGGCATACTCTTCCCGTTCGCGCCGGACGATGCCGCGCGCAACACCATGATGGGCTCGGTCACACCGGTCTGGGATGGCAACGAAACCTGGCTCGTCATGGGCGGGATCGGCATGCTCACCGCATTCCCGGTCGCCTTCTCCATCATCTTTCCGGCGCTGTACTTTCCGGTGCTCGCCATGCTGCTGGGCCTCATCTTTCGCGGTGTCGCGTTCGAATTCCGGCCGACCGCCATGACGAGCCGAAAAAACTGGGATCGCGCGTTTTTCTGGGGCTCGCTCGTGGCCACCTTTGCGCAGGGCTGCATCCTGGGCAAGTTCGTGCTCGGGTTTGAAACCAGCGGTCGGCAATACGCGGGATCGACGTGGGACTGGGTGCACCCGTTCGTGCTTGCAGTCGGCGTCGGGCTCGTGTTCGGATACGTATTGCTCGGCGCGACGTGGCTCGTCATGAAGACCGAAGGCACTTTGCAGGCGTGGGCGCGCGCGAAGGCCCGGATCGCCCTCTTCGGCGTGCTCGCCTTCATCGTGATGGTCAGCGTATGGACCCCGTTGCTGCACGATCGCATCGCCGAGCGCTGGTTTTCGTGGCCCAACATCGCCTATTTTTCGCCGGTGCCCGTCATCACCGCGCTGCTCGCGCTGTGGCTGTGGCGGACGCTTTCCCGCGGCAGTGATGCCGCGCCGTTCTTCGCCGCGATGGGGCTCTTTGCGATCTCCTATCTCGGCCTCGCGATCAGCCTTTTTCCGTACATCGTGCCGCACAGAATCACGCTGTGGGAGGCGGCAACCGCACCCGAGGGCCAGGCATTCCTTCTGATCGGCACGCTGTTCCTGATCCCGATCATCTTCATGTATGTCGGCTGGTCTTATTGGGTATTCCGCGGCAAAGTTCGTGCGGATGCGGGATACCACTGAAAACGCCACCGCCCCTGTTCTGCCGTCCGCGAGTGACGATTCGGCGATAAGGCGGTCATACCCAGGACGGAACGCATAAAACGGCAATACGCCGCGTCCGACGCACCCGCAAACTTTTGGACATACGCATGAGCTGGCCGCCGCAACCGACGAAGCGTAACCCCACATCCACGGGATCAAGGCAGCCGCCCGCCGGCGGGCCGGACAAGCCCAAGGCAGCGGGTCAGCCCAACGTCCCGCCCCGCGCAACGTGGCTCGCGTTCCTCGTGATCCTGCTCATGAACTACCTCCTGGTGAGGCTGTTTCTGCCCGGCCCGGACGAGCCGGTGACCATCCCATACACCGTGTTCAAGGAAGAAGTGGCCAAGGGCAACGTATTGGCGATCTACAGCAAGGGCACGAGCATCGAAGGCCGATTGGCGAAGCCGGTCACGTGGCCGCCGGAACGCAAGCAAGCGCCTGCCAAGGGTAAAGAGGCGCCGAGCGGGTTTCAGCGACTGCTGGAATCACAGCCCATGACGGCCGATACCTTCACCACCGAGTTGCCCGCGTTCGTCGACGCCGGTCTGGAGAAATTTCTCATTGAACACAAGGTCGAGATCAGCGCGCTGCCGATCCAGTCGGGCAGCCCGTGGGCGACGCTGCTTTTTGGCTTCGGTCCCGCGCTGCTCATCATCCTCTTTTACGTGTGGCTCTACCGCCGCGCATCACAACAGGGCGGTCTCGGCGGCGGGCTGATGGGCATCGGCCGCAGCAAGGCACGCCGCTACGACGCCGCGGCAGAAAACCGCGTGACGTTCAATGATGTCGCGGGAATCGATGAAGCCGAGAATGAGTTGATCGAGATCGTGGATTTTCTCAAATCTCCGGACAAGTACACCCGACTCGGCGGCACGGCGCCCAAGGGCGTGCTGCTGGTCGGCGCGCCGGGGACGGGCAAAACGCTCCTCGCGCGAGCGGTCGCAGGAGAAGCGGGCGTGCCTTTTTTCTCCATGAGTGCGGCGGAATTCGTGGAAATGATCGTGGGCGTCGGTGCGGCACGCGTGCGCGATCTCTTCAAGGAAGCGCGCGCCCATGCACCGGCGATCATCTTCATCGACGAGATCGATTCCATCGGCCGGGCCCGGGGACAGGTTGCGGTCGGCGCATCGAGCGAGCAGGAACAGACGCTCAATCAGATCCTCACCGAAATGGACGGATTTTCCAGTCGGGAGGGCGTTATCGTGCTCGCCGCGACGAATCAACCGGATCTGCTCGACCGCGCGCTGCTGCGGCCCGGCCGGTTCGATCGGCGCGTCGTGGTGAATCTGCCGGACAAGGCCGGCCGTGAAGCGATCCTCAAAGTCCACACGCGCAACGTTCCGCTCGCCGCCGACGCCAATCTCGCTGAACTCGCCGCAGCAACGCCGGGGCTTTCCGGCGCGGATCTCAAGAATCTCGCCAACGAAGCGGCGCTGCTCGCCGCGCGGCGCGAACGCGATGACGTGCGCCACAAGGATTTCCTGGATGCGCTGGAGAAAATCGTGCTCGGGCCGGAACGCCCGCTGCTCCTGAGCCGCGAGGACCGCGAGCGCATCGCCTACCACGAGAGCGGGCACGCCATATTGGGCCTCGTCGTGGCGGGGGCGGATCCGGTGCATCGCGTCACGATCGTCCCGCGCGGCCAGGCGCTCGGTGTGACGTATCAGCGGCCGCAGACCGACCGCTACAACTACCCCGAAGCGTACTTGCGCGCCCGCATCATCGGCATGCTGGGCGGACGTGCGGCCGAAGAAGTGGTGTACGGCACGCGCACCACCGGCGCCGAAAACGATATCGAGCAGGCAACGCAGCTTGCACGCAACATGGTCACGCGCTGGGGCATGAGCGACAAGCTGGGCATGGTGCAGCTTGGATCGCGCCACAATCCTTACCTCGGCGTTGCGGGGGGATTCGGCGGCGGTGAACCGTTCAGCGAAGAAACGGCGCGGATCATCGATGCGGAAGTGCAAAGGATCATCGGCGAGTGCCACAGCGAGGCGGTACGCCTGCTCACGAAGCACCGCAAGCCGCTCGACGCGCTCGTTACAGCGCTGCTCTCGCGCGAAACGCTCGGCGAAGACGAAATACTCGAGGTGACCGGACTGCCGCCGGCACCGGCGCTCGAATCGCGTCCTCTCGCGGTGACAAGTGCGGATGCGGCGGCGCGCAGGGCATGAAACGCCGTCGGACTACGGCGACGGCAGACTCACAGGGCGGACGCCGATCAATTCCCTGATTTCGGGCAGCATCTGTTCAGCCGCCCGCTCGCCTTCGGCGATCGCCGGCGCTGCACGGTGATAATCCATCAAGGCAAAATCCGCGAGGCGCGGCCGGATCATCACGTCCGCCGGCTCGCCCGCAAGGCGGCTGCGCGTGATGCGGACCTGCATGATGTTCAGACTGATGCTCAGCACATCGAGGATGGAAGGCATGTCGGTCGAAGCCGGCGGCCCGCTCTTGAGCCGTCCGAGACCGAGCGGCAGTTTGCCCAGGAAGGACTTGAATCTGCCGGGCGGCATCGCCTCCGGTGGCGGTTCGAGCCGAAGATGACGTCCCATGAGGTCCCAATTCAAATCCACCGCGATCACGATGTCTGCGCCCATCGCCCGGCATAACGATACCGGCACGGGGTTGACCAGCGCCCCGTCCACCATCAGGCGGCCGTTGATCTGCGCGGGCGTAAAGAGCCCCGG
>DATFGD010000444.1:0-4126 GCA_035249725.1 Burkholderiales bacterium | reverse complement strand
CTATCACCTCGGCGCGGGCCCAGCCGTAAGAGTGGCGCTCGCTCACGGGGCGCCGTGCAAACCAGGCGGCCACCGCCGCAAGGGCGAGCGCGAGCGCATCGGAGAACATGTGGCCGGCATCGCTGATAAGCGCGAGCGATTCCGCCCATATGCCGCCTGCAAGCTCGACGAAGGCATAAGCGACGGTTACACCAAGTGCAGTCGCAAACGCCGGCTTGCGCGCGGACCGATGATGATGATGCTGGTGGTGCGCAGCCATCGGTCTCACGCACCGAGCGGCAAATCACCGCTTCTCGCGCCGATGCCGGAAATCGCATGCAGCGCGTTCGCGTAGCGTTCATCCTCGCGCAGGTCGACCATGCTCGAGTACACCCGCCTGCCGTGCATGCGCACAAGTCGCATCAACGCTACAGCAGGCATGCCGTAGTCGAGGTCGGCAAGCAGGCGGCCCGTTCCCTCGGCATCGTTGCAAGCAAGCACCATGTCGCAGCCCGCAGCAAGCGCCGCCTTAGCCCGTTCTGCAATACTGCCTGCTCCCCGGGCCCCTTCCATGCTGAGATCATCGCTGAATACGACACCGTCGAACCTCAGCTTGTTGCGCAGGATCTCCTTCAGCCACAGTGGCGAGAATCCCGCAGGGCGGGCATCGACCCCGGAATAGACTACGTGCGCCGGCATGATACCGCCCAGGCCCGATTGGATCAGCCGTCGGAACGGGACGAGGTCGCTCGCCTCGATGGCTGAGTAGGGTCGATCATCGACGGGCCGGTCGTGATGCGAATCGGCCGCCACGTGGCCGTGACCGGGGAAATGCTTTCCGACCGCCGCCATGCCACCCTGGTGCAGCCCTTGCGTCAGCGCGCCCGCGAGATCAGCAACCGCGTGCGGGTCGCGATGGAAGGCCCGGTCGCCGATGACACTGCTCGCGCCGCTGTCGACATCGAGTACCGGTGTAAAACTCAAATCGACCCCATGCGCCTGCAGCTCGGCAGCGAGAACGAACCCGACGTCGCGCGCAAGCCGCCGCGCCTCGTTGGGACTGACGTCCCAATGCCGGCCGAGTTCGCGCATTGCGGGAAGCGCCGTAAAGCGCTCGCGAAACCGTTGCACCCGCCCGCCTTCGTGGTCGACGGCGATGATGAGCGCGGGGTTGCGCAGCCGGTGGATTTCGGTCGTCAGATCGATGAGCTGTTCAGGCGTGGCATAGTTACGCGAAAAAAGAATGATGCCGCCCGCAAGAGGATGCAACAGCCGGCGTCGCTCGTCGGAAGTGAGCATCGTGCCAGCGACGTCCAGCATGACGGGTCCCAGCGGCATGGTCTTTCCCGTCATGCCCGCTCCAGCACCACACACGCGCAGGCGATGCTGGATTCATCGCTGATCGTCAGATGATGACCGACGATGCCGCGTGCGGCGACCAGTTTTTCCAGCAAAGGGTGGAACGCGAGCCCGGGTTTTCCGGCTTTGTTCTGCACGACGCTGATACACTGCAAGGTGACCGGGTATCGAAAACCCGTTCCCATGGCCTTCGAGAAGGCCTCCTTCGCAGCGAAGCGGTTGGCGATGAAGAGTACCGGCCGCACCGTCTTCTGATAAGCGGGCCATTCGAGTGGCGTCAGCACGCGTCGGGCGAATCGCTCGCCATACTTCTCGATTAACCGTGCGACACGGCGCGGCTCGATCACGTCGATACCGATGCCGTAGATCACCGGGCAGCCTGCATCAGATGCTTCATCTCGCGCACTGCGCTCCGGAAGCCCACCATCACGGCGTGCGCGACAATGGCATGGCCGATGTTGAGCTCACGGATTTCAGAAATCGCGGCGATGGCCGACACATTGTGATAATTGAGACCGTGGCCAGCGTTGGCCTGGAGTCCCTGCCTGGTCGCATAGCGTGCAGCCGACCGGATCTTGTCGAGTTCGGCATTCCGAGCCGAAACCGTTTCGGCATCGGCATATCTGCCCGTATGCAATTCGATCCCCGGCGCACCGCTCTCGCAAGCGGCATCGATATGCGCGGTGTCGGGGTCGATGAACAACGATACACGGATGCCGGCTGCGGAGAGCCTGCGCACCGCCTCCTTGACGCGCTGGAAGTTATTTACGACATCGAGACCGCCTTCGGTCGTCAACTCCGCGCGTTGTTCAGGAACCAGGCACACGTCCTGGGGCCTTATGCGAACGGCAAAATCGATCATGGAATCGGTCACGGCGGATTCGAGGTTCATGCGCGTCTTCAGCACTTCCCGCAACACGATTACGTCGCGATCCTGGATGTGCCGGCGATCTTCGCGCAGGTGGAGCGTGATGTAGTCTGCGCCCGCCGTCTCCGCAGCGAGCGCCGCTTCGATGGGGCTGGGGTACCGCGTGCCCCGCGCCTGACGCAGTGTGGCCACGTGATCGATATTCACGCCGAGCAACATCATAGTGCACGCAGGTCGCGCAACAACTGCCGGGTATGGAGGGTTCTGTCGCCGAGATAGTGGTTGATCAGCGCCCGCATCAGCGCCTTACTTTGCTGCAGCGTGGCCATGGTCGTATAGTTGTCCGACTGCATGTCGATCAGCGTCTGGCCGTTCAATTCTACCCCGTTTCCGGCCTCGTCGCCGCCTCCGGCTACGGGCCCGCGATCGACGACATAGGTATAACGCGCTTCTGCGGCAATCGGCGCGCCCGTATCAGCATCCCGGTCCAGGACCAGGCCGTACCCCAGTTCGCGCAGCAGGTGTTTCTCGAACCGGCGCAGCGTCGCGGCAGACCCGCCGTGAGCAGCAAGCGCCTCGAGCGTCTCTTGATAAACGGTGAACAAGCGTTCGTGCGGATCATCGCGGGCGAGAAGTCTCAGCAGCAATTCGTTGAGATAGAAACCGCAGATGAGTGATAGCCCCGCGAGCGGCGCATAGGCGCCGTGCCACTCCGCCTTGTGCAAAGTGCGCAGCTCCGCCTTTCCCGACCAGCTCAGCAGCAGCGGCTGAAACGAGCGCAACAAGCCGCGCAGCGTGGATCGCGGTCGCCGTGCGCCTCGCGCTACGAGTGCGATCCGCCCCGCATCGCGCGTGAATGCTTCGATGATGAGGCTGGTTTCCCGGAACGGATAACTATGCAGTACGAAAGCGGGCTGCTCGTCGTGCCGGGACGGATTGCCGGCGGTCATGGGGCTCGGTACGTCTTCATCCTCATTCGTAGCCCAGGCGCCGCAACGCCCGCTCGTCGTCGGCCCAGCCGGTTTTGACCTTCACCCATACTTCCAGAAACACCTTTCCGCCAAAGAGCCGCTCCATGTCGAGTCGCGCGCGGGATGCGATCGTCTTGAGCTTCTCACCGTTCCTGCCGATTACAATCGGTTTCTGGCTTTCCTTGTCCACGAGGATTTCGGCGTGGATGTGCCGCAAGGCGCCCTCCGTCTTGAACTGAGCAATCTCCACGGCGATCGCGTACGGCAATTCGTCACCCAGCGTTCGAAAGATCTTTTCACGAATGAGTTCCGCTGCCAGGAACCGCTCCGATGAGCGCGTCACTTCGTCCTCGTCGAATAGCCGCGGGCCCGCCGGCAGGAACGACCCGGTAACACTCACCAGTTCATCCCGGCCGGATCCTCTGAGCGCCGAGACCGGCACAATCGCCGAACAATTCAAACGCTCGTCGACCTGCTGGATAAAAGGCAGCAGGTCTCCTTTGTCGCGCACGCGATCGATCTTGTTGATGACCGTAACCACCGGCACTTCAGGAGGCACGGCTCTGCGCAATTCCACTTCGCCCTTGTCCAGCTTCAGCGCTTCAATCACGAGCAGAACCGCCTGTACATCATGGACGCCCGCCATGACGCTGCGGTTCATGAGGCGATTGAGTGCGGTATCACGCCGCGCCGGGAAACCGGGCGTGTCCACAAACACGAGTTGGGCGTCGTCGTGCGTGAGGATGCCGACGATTTGACGCCGGGTGGTCTGCGCCTTGGGCGAGGTGATGCTCACCTTCTGACCGACGAGCAGGTTGAGAAGCGTAGATTTCCCGACGTTGGGACGCCCTACGATCGCGACGTAGCCTGCACGATGTACCGGCTGGCTCATGTACGCGTCGCGAGCTCGTAAGCACGCCGTGCCGCGTCCTGCTCGGCGTTGCGCCGG
>DATFGD010000443.1:0-6606 GCA_035249725.1 Burkholderiales bacterium | reverse complement strand
CAGATTGGGGATCACGCCCTCGAACGCGTGTTCGCGCACGAACTTGTTCCCCTTTTCGCCAACATAGACGAAGCGGATCTTGTCACGGCCCGAACCGTGGAGAACCGCATCCTGCACCGGCTGCGGGAGATCGTTGAATGTCGCCTCGAGATCGAAGCCGTAGTGGCCCGCAAGGCACTGCAGCATCTGGAAATAGAACTGGTTGCGGCGGTCCCAGCCCTTGATCGCGCCCGAGGCGAGCGAAAGATCGGGGAAGGCGACGACGCGCTTGGGATCGAAAAAGCTGATCGTGCCGAGACCGTCGCAGCGCGGGCAGGCGCCCATCGGGTTGTTGAACGAAAAGAGCCGCGGCTCGAGCTCCGGCAGCGAATAGCTGCATACCGGGCATGCGAACTTCGCGGAAAAGAGATGCTCCCCACCGCTGTCCATCTCGACCGCGATCGCGCGTCCGTCGGCGTGGCGCAGCGCGGTCTCGAACGATTCGGCCAGCCGCTGTTTGGCGTCGGCCCGCACGCGCAGCCGGTCCACCACCACTTCGACGGTGTGTTTCACATTTTTCTTGAGCCGCGGCAGCTCGTCGATCTCGTGCACCTTGCCGTCGATGCGCACCCGGACGAACCCTTGCGCGCGCAGCTCATCGAAAAGCTCCGCCTGCTCGCCTTTGCGGCCGACGATGAGCGGGGCGAGGATCATGAGCCGCGTGTCCTCGGGCAATTCGAGCACGTGATCGACCATCTGCGAGACGCTCTGTGCCGTGAGCGTGATGTGATGCTCCGGGCAGTGCGGATCGCCCACGCGCGCGAAGAGCAGCCGCAGGTAGTCATGGATCTCCGTGATCGTGCCCACCGTCGAGCGCGGATTATGACTCGCCGCTTTCTGCTCGATGGAGATTGCCGGAGAAAGCCCTTCGATCAGATCGACGTCGGGCTTTTCCATGAGCTGCAGGAACTGCCTTGCGTATGCCGAGAGCGATTCGACGTAACGCCGCTGGCCTTCGGCGTAGAGGGTGTCGAATGCGAGCGACGATTTGCCGGAACCGGAGAGACCGGTGACTACGATGAGCCGATTGCGCGGCAGATCGAGGCTGATGTTCTTGAGATTGTGCGTGCGCGCGCCGCGAATGCGAATGTAATCGCCGCCGCGTGCGGGCGCCGGCGGATGGAGTGCAACGACTGAGGATTGCCGATTCGCTGTCAAGGGAAGGCGCGGATAAACCTGCTAATATACCGGAGTTCCAGTACAAATCCCAACCTGTTTTAGTCCTCCAGACTCGATGCCGCACAGCGAGCGAATGAACGCGGCGGAGTTACGCGCGCGGGCATCGGGTGGTGGTTCGATCGCTACGGCCCCGGCGTGCGGCTTTTTGCTTTCCTCGAGGCGGCGCGTGGAACGCCCTACGCCGCTGGGGAATGCCGGCATTGTCATCTAAAACGTGGCCTTGCTCGTTATCTGCTCATGCTGGCCTGGGGGATGAAAGTGCCGGCGACGTCTCTTCCCGAATATGCCGCGGGTGGTGTGGCGGAGAGCCGCGCGCATCCCAGAGTGGACAGCACGGGCTTTGACGAAGAGAATGTCCTTGAATTACTTGCGGGGGAAACCTGATGGCCTCAGTCAATAAAGTGATACTCATCGGCAACCTCGGTGCCGATCCCGAGACGCGCTACCTGCCGAGCGGCGATGCGGTCACCAATATCCGCATCGCGACCACCGAAACATGGAAGGACAAGAATGGCGAGAAGCAGGAACATACCGAGTGGCATCGCATCGCATTCTTCGGCCGGCTGGCCGAGATCGCCGGTGAATACCTGAAGAAAGGTTCCCCGGTCTACGTCGAGGGCCGGCTGCAGACGCGCAAGTGGCAGGACAAGGACGGGCAGGACCGCTACTCGACTGAGATACGCGCGGAGCGCATGCAGCTTCTGGGGGGGCGCGGCGGGGGTGCCGAACCGATGTCGCGCGAGCCGGCGCCCGCGGCCGAGGGGAGTGCGAAACCGCAGGGCAAGAAAGGCGGCGCTTTCGACGAAATGGACGACGATATCCCGTTCTGAGCGTCCCCTGACCTGACGTTAGGGCGCTTAAGTGAGCGATATCGTCGCACGATGCATCGCCCGGGCGCGTGAGCGCGCCGGGCGCGTTGTTTTTCCCGAAGGTCATGACGAACGTATCGTCGCGGCGGCGCGCAAACTGCAAGACGAAGGGATCGCTGCGCCTGTCTTGCTGGGCGCTGCTGATGAAATAGACGATGCGGCTGACCGCGCCGGCGTATCGCTCGACGGCATAGCCATTATCGACATCGCGCAAAGCGACCGCCTGCCGCACTACGCGGAACGCTACCGCGCGGGCCGCCCGGACACGAATCCCAAGATCGCCGAGCGCCTGGTGCGCAAGCCGCTGTTCCACGCCGGGATGATGGTCAAGGCCGGCGATGCGGACGCGATGATCGCCGGGGCAGCGAATCCCACCGGGCGCGTCATCGAGGCAGGCCTCATGACGGTCGGGCTCGCGACGGGCATCCGTTTCCCCTCGAGTTTTTTCCTCATGGTGGTCCCGGGCCCGGGGGGTGCGCCGCCACGAAATTTCATCTACGCCGATTGCGCCGTCAACGTGGATCCGGATCCCGAGACGCTCGCCGACATCGCGCTCGCTTCGGCGGAGACGTGCCGGCGCCTGCTGCAGGAGGAGCCGCGGGTCGCGCTGCTGTCGTTTTCCACCAAGGGCAGCGCGCAGCACGCGCACGTCGACAAAGTCATGCACGCGCTCGCGCTTGCGCGTTCACGGGCACCGCAGCTCGCGATCGATGGCGAGCTGCAGGCGGATGCGGCGCTCGTGCCGCAGGTGGCCGCGAAGAAAGTGAAGGATGAAAGCGCGGTTGCAGGGCGAGCCAACGTGCTGGTGTTCCCCGATCTCGATGCCGGCAATATCGCCTACAAGCTCACGCAATGCCTGGCGAATGCACGCGCTGTGGGACCGGTTCTGCAGGGTTTCGCGCACCCGTTGAGCGATCTTTCGCGCGGGTCCAGCGTGGAGGACATTGTCGCGACCGCCGCAGTGGTTCTCGCACAGATTTGATCGCTAGCGACTCTCGATCGGGACGTAATCGCGCGGCTCCGGACCGTTGTACAAAGTGAGCGGCCGTAGCAGTATGTTGTTCTCGATCTGCTCCAGCACCTGTACCGTCCAGCCGGGCACGCGGCCCACAGCGAAGATCGGGACGAACAGGTCTTCCGCAATGCCGTTCAGGAAATACACGACGCCCGCATAGAAATCCACGTTCACATTGACGCCGTGGCGCGCGTACGGCTTCATCGCTTCGACCACGCCTTCCAGGATGCGGTACCACTGCGGCTGCCCCATCTCGCGCGACAGCTTTTCCACGCCTGCACGCATGTGACGCGCGCGCGGATCCTCGGCGCGATACACGCGGTGACCGAAGCCCATGACGGGTTCTTTGTTTGCGCGCTTCTTCCGCACGTATTCCGCGGTGTTGGCCGGATCGCCGATTTCCTGCGCCATGCGCATCACGTTTTCCGCGGCACCGCCATGCGCCGGGCCGGCGAGGGCGGCGACCGCCGCGGTGATCGCCCCATGCAGGTCCGCATCCGTGCCCGCGACGACCCGTGCTGCGAATGAAGACGCGTTCGAGCCGTGCTCGGCATGGAGCACCATGTCCATATCCATCAGCCGCGCGGCATCGGTGCTGGGCCTGCGGCCCTTCAGCATGTAAAGAAAGTTCGCCGCATGGTTCAGTCGCTCGTCCGGCGCGACGGCTTCCCTTCCATTGCGGATATGCTCGTGCGCGGCGACGATCATCGGCACCTGTGAGGTGAGGCGGATCCCTTTGCGCAGTGTTGCTGCGGGCGACTTGTCGGCCGTCTCGGGATCGAAGGCGGAGAGCGCGGATACGGCGGTACGAAGGACGTCCATCGGATGCGCGTGCTTGATCGTGCGGATGACGTCGTAGATCGGCGCCGGCAGCACACGCGCCTTCCTGAGTTCCGCCGTGAAGGCGTCCAGCTCCGCCCGTGTCGGCAGTTCACCTTTCAGCAGCAGGTAACAGGCCTCCTCGAAAGTCGAGTGTTGCGCGAGATCGTGTATCGAATAGCCCCGGTATCGCAGCTCGCCCGCCCGCCCGTCGATGTAGCAAACGCGGGAGCGATCGAAGTACACGCCCTTCAAACCGCGGTGAATCCCGATCTTCTCGTCACTTTCATCCATGTGGGTCTTTCGAGCTATAGCAGAAACGTTATTTTGGGCCGAAAGCGGCGTGCAAGGGAAGGACGCCGCTATGCGTTGAGCAGGCGTCGCGTGTGCCGAGCAATGACGAGTTCTTCGTTGGTCGGCACCACGCAGACCGCGACGCCGCTCTGCGGCGCGCTGATTATGCTGTCGTGGCGCGCATTGGCTGCGGCATCGATGGCGATGCCGAGCCAGCGCGCCTGCTCGCAGATCATTGCGCGCACTGGAGCTGCGTGTTCCCCGATGCCGGCGGTAAAGACGAGCGCATCCAGGCCGCCCAGCGCCGCAGCGAGCGAGCCGAGCTCCCGCGCCGCGCGATAGACGAAAAGTTCGACCGCCTCCTGCGCGCGCGCCTCGCCGCTTTCGATGAGCTCGCGCATATCGCTGCTCAAACCCGAGACGCCGAGCAAGCCCGAGCGATGATAGAGGAGCGCCTCGACGTCGTCCGCGCTCATCGCTTTCTCGCGCATCAGGTAGAAGATCACGCCCGGATCGATCGCGCCGCTGCGGGTGCCCATGACGAGCCCGTCGAGGGCGGTGAATCCCATGGTGGTCGCGATACTGCGACGATGGTTGAGCGCGCACATGCTCGCGCCATTGCCGAGATGCGCGACGACGACGCGCCCATCCGCGCGCGCGCCAAGGTGAGCGGGCAGAATGTCCGCGATGTACTCGTAGGAAAGCCCGTGAAATCCGTAGCGCCGGATGCCTTGTGCGGTCAGCTCGCGCGGCAACGCGTAGCGCTGTGCGACCGCGGGTTGCGTGCCGTGGAACGCGGTATCGAAACAGGCGACCTGGGGAAGCTCGGGTCGCAGGGACTTGAGCGTCCGCACCGCCGCAAGGTTATGGGGCTGGTGCAACGGCGCCATTGGATCGAGGTGCTCGAGTGCGTCGAGCACGCCGTCATCGATGCGCGCCGGCGCCAGGAAACGTTCGCCACCATGCACCACGCGATGCCCGGCGGCCACGATGTCGCGCCCGTATCCGCTTGCCTCGAGCCAGTCGAATAGCCAATGTGGCGCACTTTCCTGCGTCAGCGAACGATCGGCTGCGTGGCTCGTTGCACTTTCCGGCAGCGACTTGCCCTCGGAATCGCGCGCACTGAAACGCGGCGCGGTGCCGAGTCCCGCAATCGTGCCGTGCAGCAGGCGCTGCGGCTCGTCTGTTGCCGTGTAGAGCGCGAATTTGATGCTCGACGAGCCGCAATTCAGAACGAGAAGCTGACGCATCATTCACTGCGCTTTCTCATGTTGGCACGGCGGGCGGCGGGCTGGCTTTCATCAGGCATTCGACCTGCCCCTCGCGCGCAAGTGCCACTGTGGCCCCGCTGCGGCGTGGGCTGTGCTCGGCTCATGAGCGCACCGCGGTCGGTACGGCGCGACCGGCCTGCGTTTATGCCGTTCCTGAGTAACTGCTGAAGGCCTGCAGGACCATCGCGCCGAGGCCGGCAAAAAGCGCGATGAGGACGGTCAACGCGCCGACATACGGAAGGGCATAAGCCAGCCACAGCAGTAGCAGCGCCGCGGCCAGCGATGCGACGCGCCATACGAATGTCGCCTCACGGTGCGGGCGCAAGCCGTGCAGCAGCCGATCGCCCACAAAGAAAGCCGTCACGAGATAGCCGATCAGCAGTGCGGCGCCGTAGATCGCAGCCAGCATGAGCGCAATCGGAATGCCAATGATCGTAATGGTGAGCAACAGAATGACGGGCGGCAGGCTGAAAAAAATCGCCGTGCCGAGGCCGATGCTCTTGACGGGGGAGGCGCCCAGCGTTTTCAGCGCATGGGCGGTAAACCGCGGAAACAACGAGAGCAGCAGCGCGCCCGCAGCGAGCAGGCCGAGCAGCAACAACGGGCGCAGGGCGGGCAAGCCGGGCAGGTGCGGCCGCGGAAACTCGAACGCGGCTGCGGTGCGCGTCACGCCACCGCTGATTTGCGCTTTCGGGTCGATGCGGATCTCGTTAGGGCTCGAATAACGCACTTCGCCCACGATGCGCGCGGAGCCCACGATCTCGATCTGTTCGCCGTAGAGCTCCACCGGACCGTGAATTTCGCCGAGGATCACGATGTTCTTCCCGTAGATCCTGATTCCGCTTCGCAGCTTCCCCGCGACGGCGATATCGCCGCCCGCCAGCCATACGCGCCCCAGCACCTCCGCGTCGCGTCCGAAAGCGATGCTGCCGCCCGCGATCAAAGCCTCACCATCGATGCGCGCCGCGAGCGTTACTATGCCGCCCGCCGCGCGCAGATCGTCGCCCACTGTGCTCGAAAGATCGATCGAACCGGCCGCGACGACGGCATCGCCTCGGACCGGCTGGCTTACGCTCACCCGGCCTGCCGCAGCGTAGAGATCGCCTTCCACCGGCGCATC
>DATFGD010000442.1:0-3355 GCA_035249725.1 Burkholderiales bacterium | reverse complement strand
ACGGCAGCGAGTTCACGCAGGCTCTCGTGCGTCAGTTTTCCGGCCTGATTGCGCGGCAGCACGTCGACGAGAATCAGCGGGCGCGGCAAAAACACCGGGTCTATTCGCTGTCGCAGATGTCCGATGATCTGCGCCGAAGTCATCCCAGGCGCTACGGCGAACGCGGTGAGGCGACGCTCACCCGAGGCGTGATCGGGCAGCCAGAATACGCCATCGCTTACACCGGGAACGCCCGCCAACTCAGCATTGAGCGCGGAAAGCGAGCCCCGTTTACCGGCGATTTTGATGAGATCGCTTGCCCTGCCGACTACCGTAAAGGTGGATTGGTCTTTCACCGACAGCACGTCATTGAGCACGATTGCGCCCGTCAGGTGCCCGCCCTGCGCGACGGTGCCGCTGTCTGTCGTCCGGAGACCAATGTCGTCGAGCAGTTGAAACGTGTCGCTTTGTGCGGTTCGACGCGTGGCGAGAACGCCGGTCTCCGTGCTGCCGAAAATTTCCAGTAAGGGCGCGGCGCAGCCCTGCTCGATAGACCGGGCGAGATCGGGGGACAGCGGTGCCGTGGAACACAGCACGCCGTCCAGCCTCGGCATGCGTTCGTTCGATAGCGCGCACGCGCGCAAATGCGCCGGCGTCGCTACCAGCCACCGCGGCTTGGGGAGTCGCTCCAGCGCATGCATGATCTCGGCCGGCAGCAGGGGACAACGGGCATCGACCGCGCAGCCCGACTGCATGGGCAGCATCACGGTGGTTTCGAATCCCCACATGTGCTGTGGCGGTACCACACCGAGCAACGCAGCCCCCGGCTGGATCCCGATCCGCTCGCGCGTAGCCCGTGCACCGTGCGTCAACGAGCGCCACGTCTTGGCATGAGGTCGCGGGACCCCGGTACTGCCGGAGGTAAAGAGAATGACGGCTTGCTGCTCCGGATCGATCTGCGGTATGTCAGCCGCTTCATCCTGCCCCGGCCAGTCGCCGATCGCGATCCGGTCGAGCCCGGCTAAGGTTTCCTGCCGGTCGGTAATGCAGTAGAGATCCTCGTATCCCACCGCCAGTTCGCGCAGGTGTCCCGGCGCCCGGCTTTGCGGCAGCAGGCTGGTGCAGCGCGCGACCAGCGCTGCCGCGAATCCAAGCATGAAATTCAGCCGGTCGTCGCACAGGTTCACGCAGAAGCGGTGCTCCGGAAGGGCCCGGGCAAGGACGTTCACGCCGGAGAGAAAGCGTTCCACCGACACTGGATGGCCGTTGCGCCAGCCGATGCGCGCCCCGGGGGGAAAGCCGCGCACCAACGGATCGCCGCTCATGACGCCGGTCTCTGGAGCGTCAACACACCGGCCCGACGCACGTTGCGCAGGAGTTCGAACAACGGCGCGTGACGATACTCGTGGAAGCGCCGGCGACGATAAGCATGCTCGCCGACGAAAAGTATCCCGATCAGCACGTAGCTAACGAGGTTTGAAAACGTGGACCACGCCTCCAGCGGCCCGAAAGCGGCGAGGCCCATCGAAATCGTCGCCATGGCCGCAAAAAAAACCGTCCATGTCCAAGTCAGGCAACGCGTATAAAACGCCAGATCAGGCGGGAGCACGCCCTGCTCCAACCGTGCGAAGACGGTAACTACTGGAACACGCTCCGCACGCAAACTCACGCCGAAAACAAAGGCAAGTGCAGCATTGATCAAGACGGGAGGCGCATAGAGCAGGGCTTCGGGAGCCATTACGGTCAATGTCCCGAGGACCAGGGCGACTGCCGCGGCAACGAACGCCGCGTATATGCGGCGGATCGCCAAGGCCCATAACGCGAGTGCGAATGCTGCTGCCAGCGCCGTCAGTGAAGGCGCCCATTCGGGCCGGCCCGCCAGGATGGAAGCGTGCAACGACAGGGGCCAGGCACACGCCAAAAACCAAGCCGCCCGCGGAATCCACCTCGGCAGCGTGGTGCCGTGCATGGCCTTACCTTGCGCGATGCTGCGCGATATGGGCGGAGAGATTGCGCAGCGACGAAAATATCCGCTGGTTATCGGGATCGTCGGATCGAAGCGAGAAGCCGTACTTTTGGGAGACAGCCAGTGCGATTTCCAGGAGATCGATGGAGTCCAATCCGAGCCCCTCGACAAACAGAGAGGCCGCGGGATCGATCTGCTCTGCGTCAATATCCAGATTGATGACTTCTACAATCAAGCGTCCGAGCTCGCGCTCGAACTCCGCTTGCTCGGCCGTCACCCCTGCTGTGATCTGCACGGTATTCAGTGGTTCAGGTAGGAGAACTTTCGCCTACAACAGGCTCAACTGCGTGCGGATCGCCTTATCGAGGTTCTGTATCCAACCGTTATAGTTGGAGTGAATATTCGTGCCGTCGTAATCCAGATTGCTGCTGTCCTTGTACTTGATGCTGTAGGCCTTGGTATCGTAGCTGATGTCCACGACGGCGCGGTGCGTGCGAAGGGCAAGGACGCCTTCCATCTTCCCCGGCTCGCGCGGAACGATCTGCCAGCCCAGGCCTGCGCCGGCCCGCGTGATCGCTCTCTCTACATCCTGCAGCGTTACAGGCTTGGGTGCGGAAACCGGCGAGGACGCAACGTTGTAAAGCGGCGCAGAACGGCATCCTGCCAGCAACAACAAAGCCGACAGTACGGCAAAGGCCAGGAAATTACGGATCACAATGTTCTCCCCATTTAGAGTGCTTTGCGACTACATTGGCCGCTTTGTAAGTTGACTGACTCCCCCTTAAATCAGCCACTGACTCCCCCAGAATCAGTGATTTGATGGTATCAGCTTTGGCGGGCGGTTTCCAGCGTCCAGACTGCCGCGTTGCCTAGCCGACATGGCGCCTGCCCGCCAACGTCGTCGAAACGTCGCGCCAAGTTCAAGGTGACAATGTAGTAGCCCAATGGCGACACATTTATCCGGCGCCGATACAACTTTTCTAAAGCCTTTGGCAGCCAAAGTTACTGCCCCCACACGAACTCGACAGCTGCGCAGTTTTTCACTTGAGAATTCTTGTGCGGAAATGCTGTAAGCAGAACTCGCCTTTGCGCCATGGAGTCCCTATTGCAGGTACCCCAGCGCTCTGGGGCTTTTTTGTGGACTCTGAAGGAGACTCAGCATGAGGCACTTGAAAACTTCTGTGATCGCACTGCTTCTGGGTGGGTTGCTTGTTGGCTGTTCCGGCATGACCCCTCGTGAGCGAGACACGGCCGTAGGGGCGGGCATCGGTGGCGCGGCGGGGTATGGGCTTTCGGGTGGCAGCGGCCTCGGCACTGCGGCCGGCGCAGCAGCGGGCGGCGTCCTGGGTCACGAATACGGCGACGACGTCCGGGAGCGCGTTCGTTAGTCAGTCCAGTGCACGATCCGTC
>DATFGD010000441.1:0-8717 GCA_035249725.1 Burkholderiales bacterium | reverse complement strand
GATTCATGCCGACCGCGAGCGCATCTATGCGCTCTTTCCGCGCCTCGCGGAACGGCACCGCCAGTACGCCGGCACGCTTTCCGGCGGCGAGCAGCAGATGCTCGCCATCGGGCGCGCGCTCATGAGCCGGCCGAAGCTCCTCCTGCTCGACGAGCCGAGCATGGGACTCGCGCCGCTCATGGTGCAAAAAATCTTCGAGACCATACGTGCCGTCGCTGCGGAGGGCGTGACGCTGCTCCTGGTGGAACAGAACGCCAAGCTGGCACTCGAACTTTGCAACCGCGGCTATGTGATGGACAGCGGTTCGATCACGCTTGCCGACAGCGCGCAATCGCTGCTCACGAATCCGCAAGTCAGACAGGCTTATCTGGGCGAATGAAACCGTCGCTTCACACCCAGTCTTTCGCCACCAGAAATTCCCGATAAAGCGCTTCTTCGGGACTTCCCGGTGCGGGACGCCAGTCGTAGCGCCACGCCGCCCCGGGCGGCAGCGACATCAGTATCGACTCGGTGCGCCCACCCGACTGGAGCCCGAAGAGCGTGCCACGGTCGTAGATCAGGTTGAATTCCACGTAGCGGCCGCGCCGATACGCCTGAAAGGCGCGCTCGCGCTCGCCGTATTGAACGTTCATGCGGCGTTCGACGATGGGCAGATAGGCGGGAAGGAAATGCTCGCCCACGCTTCTCGCCAGCGCGAAGCACGGCTCGAACCCCGATTCATTGAGGTCATCGAAGAAAATCCCGCCGATGCCGCGCGGTTCCCGCCGGTGCCGGATATAGAAATATTCGTCGCACCACTTCTTGAAACGGGGATGACAATCGGGACCGAAAGCCGCGAGCGCCTCGCGGCAAACGCGGTGGAAATGCGTCGCGTCCTCGGCATACCCGTAGTAAGGGGTGAGGTCCATCCCGCCGCCGAACCACCAGACCGGATCGCTCCCTGCCTTTTCGGCCATCAACAGGCGCACGTTCATGTGCACGGTAGGCACGTAGGGATTGCGCGGGTGCAATACAACGGATACGCCGGTCGCCTGAAACGTTCGTCCGGCGAGCTTGGGACGCGACGCGGAGGCGGATGGCGGGAGACCAGCCCCAAAGACGTGCGAAAAATTGACGCCTGCACGCTCGAATACGGCACTTTCTTCGAGCGACCGCGAGATGCCACCCCCGCCTTCCGGGCGGTCCCACGCATCACGCAGAAAACTGCGGCCGTCGAGCCCTTCGAGCCTGCCGACGATGGTGTCCTGCAGCCCGACCAGGAACTGCCTCACTGCCGGGAAATCCACTGCGGTTCAGCCGTAGAAGGCGTCGTGCCCGCGCTGGTAATTGCGTTGCGTCTGGGCGGGATTGCGGTTCACGAAGGGGCGGCCCCACATGGGGTGTTTGAGGCTCCGGACCTCGTGCTCGATTTCGAACAGCGGTGCGCCGCTTTCCGGATCGACCAGGCTCCGGAAACGGTACTGGTGCTGATCGCTTTCCTCGGTGAGGATGCCGCGTTCGACGAGAAACCGATGCGGACCGGAAAAGTCCGCGACGTAGATCGCAATGTGGTGACCGTCGTAGGCGGGAATCGTGTCACTCTCGCGAAAGACGAGCCGCTGATCATGACCGACCGGGATCGTCGCGGCGGAAGCATCGGGCGCGACCGAACCCTTTACCGCGAAAGCGGCCTGGTAGAAACGCGCGATGCCGCGTGCCGTGCCGCGCGGCACGGCGAATTCCACGTAAGGAATGCCGAGCGTCATGTCGCCAAAATGGGGATGCGGCGCGTAGCAGTGCAACGCATTGCCCCAAGGACAAGTGACTCGGATGCAGTCGTCGCGCTCGACGTAGGAGAAGCGCGTCTCCCCTAGCTTCGCTCGGACGCCAGCGAGCCGGGTCATGAGCGCGGCCGGATCGGGCACCACGACACCGACGTGGCCACGAAGCACCTGCGGCACATGCGTCGGCAGATGGAACTGCTGGCGCCCGACGTTGATCCACATGTTCCCGTCACCCACATTCAAATACGGATCGCGGGTGAACCCCATGCCGACCACGTAAAAGAGGGTCGCCAGCCGCTGATCGGGCACGGTCACGTTGATGTGCTCGAGCGCCACGATGTTACCCACATCGTCTGCGCTGCGATCGAATGTTGGGACGGTACTCATTTCGCCGGCTGCTTTAGTTCATTACGCGTCGCCGCACGCGGCTCGCGCGCCTCGATGGCGCGATGGCCGATATCGCGGCGCAGTTGCATGCCGTCGAACCGGATGCGATCCGCGATTTCGTAGGCACGCCGCTGTGCGGTCTTCGTGTTATGGCCAAGCGCTGTGACGCACAATACTCGCCCGCCGTTCACGACGATCTTGTCACCGTCGCGCGCCGTGCCGGCGTGAAAGACGTGGTAGTCCTCCGCCGCCTCGGGGATTCCGTGAATGACATCCCCTTTACGCGGTGCACCGGGATAGCCAGCGGCCGCAAGGACTATACCGAGTGCAACGCGCGGATCCCACCGCGCCTCCGCCGTATCAAGTCGTCCGCCAATCGCAAGCTCGAGCAACGCGGCGAGATCGCCCTTGAACCGCATCATGATCGGCTGCGTTTCGGGGTCGCCCATGCGGCAGTTGAATTCCAATACCCGAATTGCACCGTCCGAGATCATGAGGCCCGCATAGAGGAATCCGACATACGGCTTGCCATCCTTCTGCATGCCGCCGATCGCCGGAGCGATCACTTCGCGCATGATTCTCGCATGCATGCCTGGCGTGACCACCGGCGCAGGCGAGTATGCGCCCATGCCGCCGGTGTTCGGTCCCGCGTCATTGTCCCGCAGGCGCTTGTGGTCCTGGCTGCTGGCGAGCGACAACGCATGGCGGCCGTCACAGAGCACGATGAAGCTCGCCTCTTCGCCGCGAAGGAATTCTTCGATGACGATGCGCGAGCCGGCATCGCCCATGCCGTGCTCCAACAGCATCATATCGACGGCGGCATGCGCCTCGCCTGCATCCATCGCGACGACGACACCCTTTCCGGCCGCCAAGCCATCTGCTTTGACGACGATGGGCGCGCCGTGGCACTCGACGTAAGCATGCGCGGCGGACGCGTCGCTGAAGGTCGCATGGGAAGCGGTGGGTATCCCGTGGCGCGTCATGAACGCCTTGGCGTAGTCCTTGGAGCTTTCGAGTTGCGCCGCCTCGCGGCTCGGCCCGAATATCTTGAGACCTTCTGACTGAAACGCATCGACGATGCCCTCGGCCAGCGGCCCTTCCGGCCCCACGACGGTAAGCCCGATATCCTCACGGCGGACGAAATCGATGAGATCGGGGGTCGTGGTCACGGGAATATTGTCTACACCCTCTTCGCTTTCCGTGCCGGCATTACCGGGCGCGACGAAGACACGCGAGACGCGAGGCGACTGCGACAACTTCCACGCAAGCGCGTGCTCCCGTCCACCGCCCCCGACCACAAGAACCTTCATTGACCGCGCCTATTGATCCTCGTGCAAATGGTTGACGATCATCTGCACCACAACACTCCCCTCGTCCGCACTGCGGGAGAGGGGCGAGGGCGAACCGTCAGTCATTTTCACGACGCTCGTTAATGTCGGAAATGGCGAACACCGGTGAAGGCCATGGCGATACCGTGCTCGTCTGCCGCGGCGATCACTTCTTCATCGCGCAGGCTCCCGCCGGGTTGGATGACGGCCGTAGCGCCTGCCTGCGCCAGTACCTCGATGCCGTCGCGGAACGGAAAAAATGCGTCGGATGCGACGACGGAACCCGCCAGCGTCAGGCCCGCGTTCGCTGCCTTGAGCGCGGCGATACGCGCCGAATCCACACGGCTCATCTGCCCCGCCCCCACGCCCAAGGTCTGGCCATTTCCACAAAACACGATCGCGTTCGACTTGACGAATTTGGCGACGCGCCATGCAAACAAGAGGTCGGCAAGTTGTCGATCGCCGGGCTTGGCCTGGGTCACAATCCTCAACTCGTCCGCCGCGATGCCTCGGGTGTCGGGCGTCTGGACCAGGAGCCCGCCGCCCACGCGCTTGAAGTCGTGGACGTTACTGCCGGCGGCGATGGGTATGGTCAATATTCGAGTGCCGGATTTGCGTGCAAAGATTGCGCGCGCGGGTTCGGTTATGGCAGGCGCGATCAGCACCTCCACAAACTGCTGTGACACCGCTTCTGCCGCCGCGGCGTCCACCTCGCGGTTGAACGCAATGATGCCGCCGAATGCAGAGATAGGATCGGTGGCAAATGCCTTGCAATAGGCTTCGGCGGGATCGACACCCAGCGCAACGCCGCAGGGATTCGCGTGCTTGACGATGACGCACGCGGTTTCTCCGAACGTTTTCACGCATTCCCACGCCGCGTCTGCGTCGGCGATATTGTTGTACGAGAGTTCTTTTCCCTGCTGCTGCACGCATTCGCCCAGGCTCCCCGGCACGCGCATCGGGTCGCGATAGAAAGCCGCGTTCTGATGCGGGTTTTCGCCGTAGCGCAGCCCCTGCACCAGCTCGTACTGCAGGTTCAGGCGCATGGGAAACGGGCTGCGCTGCCCGCCGGCGTCGAGTGCGGTCAGATAGTTGCTGATCGCGCCATCATAGGCGGCGGTATGGGAGAAGGCTTTCTGCGCCAATTGAAAACGCGTCTCGATGCCGAGCGCGCCGTTCGTGGAGTTCATCTCGCGGAGCAGGTTAGCGTAATCCGCGGGATCCGTCACCACTGCCACGTGGGGATAGTTCTTGGCCGCAGCGCGAACCAGTGTCGGCCCGCCGATATCGATGTTCTCGATCGCCTGCTCGAGGGTGCATCCCGCTTGAGCCACGGTCTCGCCGAAAGGATAGAGATTGACCACGACGAGATCGATCGTGGGGATACCCGCGCTTTCCAGGGCCTGCATGTGATCCGTCACATCGCGTCGCGCCAGGATGCCTGCGTGCACCCGCGGATGCAACGTCTTCACGCGGCCGTCCAGCATTTCCCGGAAACCGGTGTAATCGGCGACCTCGGTGACCGCAAGCCCGGCATTCCGGAGGAGTGACGCTGTGCCACCGGTCGAGATGAGCGCAATGCCGAATCCGGTCAGCGCACGCGCCAGTTCGACGATTCCCGTCTTGTCGGAAACGCTGATCAGCGCTTGCTTGAAGGCTGCCATCGGCGGGGTCGGGCTACCAGAGGCGAGTCAGTCGTCCCGGGCGCCGGATATCAGAACTTTATGCCGTGCACCTTGATTTTCTTACGCAGCGTGTTGCGATTGATCCCGAGCATCTCCGCGGCGTGCGTCTGGTTGCCCTTCACGCGATGCAGCACCGACTCGAGCAGCGGTTTTTCCACGCAGTGGATCACCATGTCGTACACCCCACTCGCCTTCTCCCCGTCCAGATCCTTGAAATAGCCATCGATGGCCTTGCGCACCATGCGCGCCATTTCGTTCTCGTTCATCATGCTGCGAGTTCCTCGATATAGGTGAGATACCGTCCCTTGCTGGCGAGTTGGGCGAAAAAGCGATCCACCGCGCAGCACTGCTCCTCCGCGGTCTGCAACTGGTTCATGGTGTGGCGAAACGCAGCGGAATCGGCCAGCCCCTTGGTGTACCAGGAAATGTGCTTGCGCGCGATCCGGACGCCCGTGAATTCGCCGTAAAAATCGTAAAGCGCGCTCAAGTGCTCCTTCAGCACGCGGTGGATCTCCACGACAGCCGGCGGTGGAAGATGCTCGCCCGTCGCCAGATAATGGTCGATCTCCGCGAACATCCACGGCCGCCCCTGCGCGGCGCGACCGATCATCACGGCGTCGGCTCGCGTGTAGTCGAGAACGCGCTCTGCGTCCTCCGGCGTGTCGATATCGCCGTTGGCGATGACCGGGATCGCGACATCGGCTTTCACGGCTGCAATGGTGTCGTATTCGGCGTTGCCCGAAAAACCACACGCACGCGTACGTCCATGAATCGCGAGCGCCCGGATACCTGCGCTTTCCGCGATCCTCGCAACGGTGCGGGCATTCTTGTGGTCGCGGTCCCATCCAGTGCGGATCTTGAGCGTCACCGGTACGTCGACCGCTGCAACGACTGCATCCAGTATGCGGATGACGAGCGGCTCATCGCGCAACAGCGCGGAACCGGCCATCACGTTGCATACCTTTTTTGCCGGGCACCCCATGTTGATGTCGATGATCTGCGCGCCCTGATCCACGTTGTAGCGCGCTGCCTCCGCCATCATCTGCGGGTCGGCGCCCGCAATCTGCACTGAAATCGGATCGACCTCGCCTTCGTGATTGGCGCGCCGCCGGGTCTTTTCCGAGCCCCACAGGAGCGAGTTGCTGGCGACCATCTCCGACACCGCGAGTCCCGCGCCCATGCGTTTGCACAATTGTCGAAACGGACGGTCGGTCACACCCGCCATGGGCGCTACGACGAGCTTGTTTTTGAGAAGATAGGAACCGATTCGCATCGGCGTATTTTTGCGGAAAAGGCTGTCATTCTAATCGTGGTCTTTACACAAGGAAAGGCGATGCCGCCTGTTTCGTGTGCGCTGTTGCGACAAAAAGACAGCACGCGCGCCTCGCGCGAATTCGTCGCACGGTGAAAAACAGTAAGCGCTTATTAAAGCAGTAAGAAATTAGGTGTGCGATTGCGCTCTATTTTAGCCGCGCGCCCCAAACGTCATGCGGCGGACCAGGAAGTCCTTCGCTGGCGGAAACGCATCGAGTAAGGTGAGTCCCAGTCCGCGTGCGAGCCTGAGCGGCGTGACATCGTTTGAGAAAACGCGCACCAACCCGTCAGTGAAACCCACGCCACCACGCCGGTCAATGCGCCGGCGATTTTGGAATGCGTCGAGCATCGCCGCACCGCCGATTGTGGCCGCATCTGCATCCCTTACCTCGCCGGCGAGTTCCCATGCGTCGCGCAAGCCGAGGTTGAGCCCCTGTCCGGCCACCGGGTGCAGGGTTTGCGATGCATTTCCGATGTAAAGCGTGCGCGGCGTGCTGGCCAGTCCAAGCTTAAGCGAGAGCGGGAAAGAAGTGCGCGTGCCCACCGAGGTAAAGCCCCCCAAGCGCGCACCGAATTCGCAATGGAGTCGCGCGAGGAAGACGTCCGCCGGCTCTGCGCACCAGGCTTGCGCAGTATTCGTTTCCAAGCTCCAGATCAGCGCGAGCTCCTCGCGGTGGGGCAGCAGCGCGATCGGCCCGCGCGCCGTAAAACGCTCGAACGCGACGTTGCGATGCGGGAGTTCGCTTTTCACCATGGCCACGACCGCGGACTGACGGTAGTCGGAAACCCTTGCCGCCTCGCTCCGTAGCGTGCCGCCGTCCGCTACGACCACCATCCGCGCCGCGACCGCGCCCTGACCCTCCGCATTTTCGTATTCGACCGTCGTGACATCCTGCTCGGGACGGACCGCCGAGACTTTGACGCCGTGCAGCGTGCGCACCCTACGCTCAGCCAGCGTCCTCCGAAGGACCGATTGCAGCCGCGCATACTCGATGACGTAGCCCAGCGCCGGCAAGCCGGCTCGGGCTGCCGTCATGACGACCCGGCCGAATCCACCCCGCTGCGAGACATGCACCTCCTCGATGGGCGTGACGGGTCCCAACGCGCCCCACACCTCCAGACGCTCCAGAATCAACCGGCTGCCGTAAGAGAGCGCAAGGGGCCGGGGGTCGGCTACTGCCGTGTCGCCTGACCGCGCCTCCAGCACCACGGCATCGATGCCGCCACCGGTGAGCCCGATCGCGAGCGCTGCCCCGACCGGACCGCCGCCCACGATTGCGACGGGCACCGCTTCAGGCATCCGCGCCCCGCATCCATTCTTCTATATCCGCAATGCCTTTCGGCGCATCGTCGGTGAGAATTTCGCATCCTGAAGGCGTGACCAGCACATCGTCTTCGATCCGCACGCCGATGCCCGCGTAGCGTTCCGGGACATCTGCGGCGCGCTGAATGTAGCAACCGGGCTCCACCGTCAGCACCATGCCCGGTTGGAGCGGGCGCCATCGACCGCTGTGGCGGTAATTTCCTGCGTCGTGCACGTCGAGCCCCAGCCAATGACCGGTGCGGTGCATATAAAACGCCTTGTATGTCTCCTTCTCCAGCGCCTCCTCCAACGTGCCGGTGAGGAGCCCAAGATCGATCATGCCGCGGGTGAGGACGCTCACGGCCGCTTCGTGCGGCGCGATCCAGGCATTGCCCGGTTTCACGGCGGCGATGGCCGCCTCCTGGGCTGCCAGCACCAGACTGTAGATTTCCTTTTGCGGCGCGCTGAACCTCCCGTTCACCGGGAAAGTGCGGGTGATGTCGGACGCATAGCCATCGAGCTCGCAGCCCGCGTCGATGAGGAGCAGTTCGCCGTCCCGGAGTACGGCGTCGTTCTGAACATAGTGCAGCACGCAGGCGCGGTCACCGCCGGCCACGATGGGGGTGTACGCGGGCGCCTGTGCGCCGTGACGGCGAAACTCGTGCAGCAGCTCGGCTTCCAGCTCGTGTTCAGCGCGTCCGGCCCGTGCCGCGCGCATTGCACGGCGATGGGCGCCCGCAGAGATCGCTGCGGCGCGTCGCATGGTGGTGACTTCTGCCGTATCCTTGATCAAACGCATTTCGTCCAGCAGCGCATGGACATCGCGAAACTCGAGCGGCGCCGTGACTCCGCTGCGCACCCGGTCCCGTACGGCGTTGATCCAGCCGAGTACGCGCGCATCCCAGTCGCGGTCCGCACCGAGGTGGCAGTACACGGA
>DATFGD010000440.1:0-12514 GCA_035249725.1 Burkholderiales bacterium | reverse complement strand
TGTCGGGTTGCCGCTGGAGCGGCAGGTTCAATTCTTCGAGGATGTCCTGCGCACTCTCCACGAGTTTTGCGCCTTGCTTGATCAATTGGTGGCAACCCTTGGAGAGCGGCGAATGGACCGACCCGGGAACCGCAAAAACCTCGCGTCCCTGCTCGTTTGCAAGACGCGCCGTGATGAGCGATCCGCTCTGTGCGGCCGCCTCGATCACGAGACAGCCGCGCGCCAACCCGCTGATCAGGCGATTGCGGCGCGGGAAATTACCTGCCATCGGTCCTGTGCCCAGCGGGAACTCCGAGATGAGCGCGCCGGAAGCCGCCAGTTGATGTGCGAGCGGGCGATTGCGCGCCGGGTAAACCACATCGAGCCCGGTGCCGACCACCGCGATGCTGCTCGAACGACCGGCAAGCCCCCCGCGATGAGCGGCTGCGTCGATTCCGAGCGCAAGCCCGCTTACGATGGTGAGGCCCGCATCGCTCAACGTCGCCGCAAAACTTTCGGCGAGTGCAGCACCTTGCGGCGTTGCATGGCGGCTGCCCACTATTGCAAGCGCCGGTGCATTCAAAAGATCGGTACGTCCTTTGACGTAAAGAACGGGCGGCGGATCGGGAATTTGCAACAACGCCTGCGGGTAGCGCGGATCGCCCAGGGCGATAACCCGGTTCGCCGTATCCTCCAACCAAGCGGCGGCGACATCGATCGCGTCGCGCGCGGGACCTGCGCAAATCTGCTGCGCCAGCTTGCCGGAAACGATCCTGGTGAGTTCGCGATGGCTTGCGGCGAGTATTTTTTCGGGAGAACCCAGCGCAACCAGCAGCCGGCGGAAGCTTTCATCGCCGAGTCCCGGAATCAGACTCAACCGCAGCCACGGCTCGAGATCTTTGTCGAGCGCCATAGCCAAAAAGCCGCTGCGATGTAGAGCGGCGCTGCGCGCCGCCGGCGTCTAAGGGTTCGCTACGATATCGTTCAGGCTGACTTGCCGCGAAGCTTCCATCACGAGCGCGAACGAAGCATGATCGAAGGTGCGAAACACCATGAGCAAGCCGTAACGTTCGCTCGGAAACTTTGCGAGGTCCAGTTCCGTGATCTTCTGGCGTTGCGGATAGAGCGACGCGTCGCGCGGCGTAATCTGCTCGCTGTAGTAAGTGCGCGACCCGTCATCGCCGCTCGGTCCGCTGCGGCCCCAGAGGGGTGACGTACGCAGCGAGTAACGGGCGCCCGGCTGGGTGCGATAGATCGCGAGCACGTGTCCGACCTCCAGCCCGTCGGCGCTGCCCTTGGAGAGCGCGACGATCGACTTCGGACCGGTTTCGACGAGGTTGCCGTAGGTCGAGACGATGCGGCCTTTAACCGGCTTCTGCGGCGCCCGCGGAACATACGAAAAGACCGGCACCTCTTTCGATGCCGGGAGCAGGCGGTCTCCGGTGGATACTTCCTGCGCCGACTTGGTGATTTCTATCTTGCTCACGTCGCCGAACTGTGTGACCCGCGCCTCGCCGACATAGATGGCGAGGTAACCCAGAATCTGGTCGGTGTCCGGATCAACCAGCGGATCACCGCGGCGGTAGATCGACCATGCACCACCCTGCTCCTTGGTGATGCCCTCCACATAGGCTACATCGCCGGCGCCGAGCGCAACGCGGTCTTCGTCAGTTGCGATGATGCGCGCCGCGCTGTCAAGTTCGTTGGCGCCCACCACGAGCGGTTTGGACAGAAAGGGCTCAATGTCGGCGGGAGCGATCGTCGGAACCGCTTTGGCGGCCAGCGGTTCGACGCGCACTTTCGGAGAGAGCCGCACCGTGTTGGCGCGCGAAATCCGCAGCTGCATGTCCCGGCCCGAGCGGTCGAGGACGATGACATCGCCCGGATAGATCAGATGGGGATTCCTGATCTGATCTTGGTTCAATTTCCAGATTTCGGGCCAGCGCCACGGCTCTTTGAGAAAGCGCCCGGAGATGCTCCATAACGTATCCCCCCGAATGACGGTATAAGCGTCCGGGGCGTTCTCCCGCAGGTCCTCGCTGCTGGCGGCGAGCGCACTCGCCCCCGAAGTCAACAGCAAAATCAGCGATATAATTATTTTCTGCATGGTGCCCCCTTTATTTTCCGCCTTCTCAGCACAATGTTAGGTATTGGTTTAAATTTTGCATTTAGCTGATTAAATTCGCAAGCTTTTTATGGCATTATTGCCTGTTATCAAGTATCCCGACCCGCGGTTACACACGGTCGCCGCTAAAGTAGACCAAGTTGACGACCAAGTCCGCAATCTGATCAAGGACATGGCCGAAACCATGTACGCCGCGCCCGGAATCGGGTTGGCCGCCACGCAGGTCGATGTCCACCGGCGCATAATCGTAATCGATATTTCCGACACGCGCGACCAATTACGCACGTTTATCAATCCGGAGATCCTGGACAAAAGCGGTGAGGCGGAATGGGAGGAAGGCTGCCTGTCGGTCCCGGGAATATACGAGAAAGTCCAGCGTGCTCAGCGGGTTAAGGTAAGGGCGCTGGATGCTGAAGGCGAGCCCTACACGTTGGAGGCGGAGGACTTGCTTGCCGTGTGCATCCAACACGAGATGGATCACCTCGAAGGCAAGGTCTTCGTAGAGCGCCTGTCCCGACTGAAACAGCGGCGCATACTCGCCAAGCTCAAGAAACAAATCCGGCAGGCGATGTGAGCTGCGGCGCGCGAGGCGGCTCCCGTATGTATACGGCCCGGCGATTGCGCGACCGCTGAATGGACATCGTCTTTGCCGGTACCCCGCGTTTTGCCGCGGTCGCGCTGCAGGCTCTGACAGACGCGGGCCACCGCGTTAAGCTCGTCTTGACGCAGCCCGATCGCGCATCCGGCCGCGGACGGCAGATCAAGCCGTCGCCGGTCAAGCGGCTCGCGCAGCAACACGCACTTGCGATCCTGCAACCGCTGTCGCTTCGGGATAGCGGCGTGGTCGCGGCCATCGCGCAGCAGGCACCCGAAGCGATCGTCGTGGCGGCCTATGGGCTGTTGGTACCGAAACCGATCCTCGAATTGCCGCGCCGCGGCTGTCTTAACATTCACGCTTCTCTGTTACCGCGTTGGCGCGGTGCTGCGCCGATCCAGCGGGCCTTGATCGCGGGCGATGCGATAACGGGCATTACCATCATGCAAATGGACGAGGGTCTGGATACCGGCCCGATCCTTCTTCAAGAGGCGATCCCCGTCGCGGCCGACGATACCGCGCAGACATTGCACGACCGCCTTGCAACGCTGGGCGCGCGGATGATCGTCGAAGCGCTTGCGTCGGCGCCGGTGCCCCGCCCGCAGGCGGCCACCGGCGTCTCGTATGCCGCGAAAATCGACAAGGCGGAGGCGCGTATCGATTGGTCGGAAAGCGCGGCGCTCATCGAGAGGAAAGTGCGCGCGTTCGATCCGGAGCCGGGCGCATACACTTTTCACGGTGACGATATGCTGAAGGTCTGGCGTGCCCGCGTGGAATCGGGCGTTTCAGGGCCGCCGGGCGCCGTGCTCGCGGCCGACTGCGGCGGCATTCTCGTCGCGTGCGGAAGCGGCGGCCTGCATCTCACCGAGATTCAGCGCGCGGGGGGTAAGCGCCTGCCGCCCGCGGCGTTTCTCGCGGGATACTCACTCGGGCCCGGTACACGTTTGGGCTGAGCGAGTCATGGAAGAAGCACAGCGCCTTGCCAGCATGGTCGTTCTCCGCGTGCTCGCAGGACGCAGCCTCGATGCGGCTCTCGTCACGTTGCGGCAGGCGCATCCGCCGCTCTCGGCGCAACAACGCGCGCTCGTTCAGGAATTGAGCTACGGCACGCTGCGCTTTCTGGGCTACGTTGACGCGCTACTCGAGTCGCTCCTGAACCAGCCCGTCACCGACGAAAAGCTCGCGAGCATGTTGCGCGTGGCGCTCTACCAGCTCGAGTTTACCCGGGCCGCCGAGCATACCGTCGTCGACCAGGCAGTGCATGCGTGCGCGCGGCTCGGCCACGCCGCCGCAAAGGGACTGGTCAATGCCGTGTTGCGCAATTTCCTGCGGCGACGCGTCGAGCTGCGCGCACGGGCGCGGCGCTCGGACGTGGGGCGGTTCTCATACCCGCGCTGGTGGATCGATAAACTGCGGCACCAGTATCCTCAGGACCATGCCGCAATCCTCGACGCCGGAAATATGCATCCGCCGATGACCTTACGGGTCAATCGGCGCCGCACCACGACGAGCGCCTATCTCGCGGAACTCAATGCCGCCGGCATTGCGGCACAGGCTATCGCTGAAGACGCCGTGATGCTCGAACCGCCACGCCCGGTCGCCGACGTTCCGGGCTTTGCCGAGGGCGTCGTTTCGGTGCAGGACGCAGCGGCGCAACGTGCGGCGCGGCGCCTCGATCTTCATCCCGGCCAGGCCGTACTCGACGCATGCGCTGCGCCGGGCGGCAAAGCGGCGCACATGCTCGAATTCGCCGACATCCGGCTGACTGCCCTCGACTTTGACGCGGTACGGCTCGATCGCGTACGCGCCAATCTGGAGCGCCTGGGATTGATGGCGAAGGTCGTCTGCGGCGATGCAAGCGAGCCTGCGGCATGGTGGGACGGTCTCCCGTTCGACCGCATACTCGCCGACGTGCCGTGTTCGGGCTCCGGGGTCGTTCGGCGTCATCCCGATATCAAGTGGCTGCGCCGGCCAGGGGATATCGCGCAATTCACTGCGTCGCAAGGGCGCATTCTGGATGCACTGTGGCAGTTGCTGGACAGTGGTGGTAAATTGCTGTACGCGACGTGCTCGGTGTTCCAGGAGGAAAACGCGCTACAAGTTGAACGCTTTCTGGAATGCCATCGCGACGCGCACCGCCTGACACTCCCGGGGGACGACACCAATCGAGAACAGCCCGCGGGCCAGATTCTTCCGGACGAACGGCATGACGGCTTCTTCTACGCGCTGCTGCAGAAGAAATAACTGGCGCGCAGCGCTTGCGGTGTTGTGTCTGGCGCTTGGATTCGCGCTCTCCGCCCGGGCCGACATCGAGGTAAAAAGGGCGAGCCTTGCCGTGGCCGAAGACGGTTACGTGCTCGAGGCCGACTTTTCGATCGCCCTTACGCCGCCTCTCGAAGACGTGCTGAGCAAGGGGGTGGCCCTTTATTTTCTGCTCGAATTCGAACTGATCCGCCCGCGGTGGTACTGGTTCAACGACAAACTCGTGGAAACGCAGTCCCAGTACCGACTGTCGTATAACGCCCTTACGCGGCAATACCGTGTCGGCACGGGTAGTCTCTACCAGAATTTTGCGACGCTCACGGACGCGCTGGAGGTGATGAGCCGGGTGCGCCGGCACCGGGACATCGACCCCGGCATCCTGAAGAAGGACACCACTTATGTGGCGGCGGTACGCCTTCGCCTCGACACGTCGCAATTGCCCAAGCCGTTTCATCTGAGCGCACTCGGCTCGCGCGAGTGGAATATCGCCTCCGAGTGGTATCGCTGGACAGTGACTCCATGAGCCTCACTTCGGCCAACTCAGCGCGGCCGGGCAGCCGCACGAAGTACCTGTTCGTCTTGTGCGTCGGGCTGGGCGGAGTGGCCGTGTTCCTGCTGGCGACAGCAAGCGCGAGCACGACCGTGTTTGCCGAGCACTATACGCTGCTGCTCGTGCTCAACGGCGGCGTTGCGCTCACGCTCGCTGCACTGGTCGTCTATCAGCTGGTCACGTTGCGCCGCAAGTTGCGCGCGGGCGTGTTCGGCGCCAAGCTGACATTGCGCCTCGTCTTGCTGTTTGCGCTGATGGCCGTGCTGCCCGGTGCGCTCATCTACGCCGTGTCCGTTCAGTTCCTCGCCAAGGGCATTGAATCGTGGTTCGAAGTGAATCTCGACCGCGCGCTGGAGAGCGGACTCAACCTGGGGCGCGGTGCGCTCGACAGTATGCTGCGCGACCTGACCACCAAGGCCGATACGATGGCGCTGGCGCTTTCGGTGCGCCCGCCCGCGGAGCATGTGGGTGCGCTCAATGCGCTGCGCGAACAGGTCGCCGTGCCGGAGGCGACGCTCTATACGTCGCGCGGTAAAGTGATCGCATTCTCCGCAAGCGAGCGAGCCGGGCTCATGCCCGAACCCCCGAGCGCCGACGCGCTGCGACACATACGGATGCAACGCAGCTACAGTGGTATAGAATCCGTCCCCGATCGTGGTCTGTACCTTCGCGTGCTCACGCCGGTGAACGTCGTCTCGTTGAGTGAAGAAACGCGGGTGCTTCAGCTGGTGCGGCCGGTTCCGCAAGAGCTTGCGCGCGATGCGGAGACCGTGCAGGCGGGCTATCGCGAGTATCAGGAACAGACGTTGGTGCGCCGCGGCCTGAAACGGCTTTACGGGATTACCCTTACGCTTACGCTGCTCCTTGCGCTGCTCTCCGCGCTCGCGCTCGCATTTCTTTTGTCCGACCGGTTGTCCGCACCATTGAACGTACTCGTGGAGGGCACGCGCGCTGTAGCGCAGGGCGATTTCAGCCCGCGGGCCTCCGTCCAAACACGCGACGAGCTCGGCATGCTTACGCAGTCGTTCAACAGCATGACGGTGCAGCTTGCCGAGGCGCGCGCGATGGCCGAGCGTAACCAGGCGCAGCTCGAGCACGCCAAAGCGCACCTGGAAAGCATACTGGCGAATCTTTCGGCCGGCGTGCTGGCGTTCGACGATCGCCTGCGCCTCCGATCCGCGAATCCGAGCGCGACTTACATACTGGGCGTGGATTGTGCGCCGCTCCAGGCCATCAAGGTGCAGCAATGGGGCGAGCGCGACACATCGCTCGCCACGTTGGGAGAGGGCATCGCACAGGCTTTCGAGGCGGCGGGCGGAAAAGAATGGGAGCAGCAGATCGAGCGCACGACAAAGGGCGAAACGCAGATCCTGCTGCTGCGCGGCACGCGGCTCCCGCAAGGCGCCGAAACGGGTTACGTCGTCGTATTCGATGACATCACACACTTGCTTCAGGCGCAGCGCGCCGCGGCGTGGGCCGAGGTGGCGCGGCGCCTCGCACATGAGATCAAGAATCCGCTCACGCCGATTCAGCTTTCAGCGGAACGGCTGCAAGCCAAACTCTCGCGGAAGCTCGCCGCACCGGACGCGGACATGCTCGCACGTTCGACCCATACCATAGTGAACCAGGTCGCCGCCTTGAAGCGCATGGTGGACGCGTTCAGCCAGTATGCGCGCACGCCCGAGCCCTCGATGCGCGAGCTAGACTTGAATGCCGTGGTGCGCGAAGTATTGACGCTTTACGAATCGCTCGGCTCGCGCATCCGTCTCGAGCTTGCCGACGCGCTGCCGCCGGTCGTCGGCGATGCGGCGCAATTGCGGCAGGTCATCCACAACCTGCTGCAGAATGCACAGGATGCACTCTCGGGCGTTGCTTCGGCCAGTATCGTGGTCTCCACAGAGGTGAGCGATGGGCGGGTGCGGCTCGCGATCACCGATAATGGAACCGGTTTTCCCGAGCACCTCATGAGCCGGGTCTTCGAGCCGTACGTCACCACAAAACCGGGTGGCACGGGGCTCGGGCTGGTCATCGTCAGGAAAATTATCGAAGAGCATGGCGGCGAAGTGACCATTACCAACGTCATGCCGCATGGTGCACGGGTGACGGCATCGCTGCCGATCGCCGTTGCGGCGGGCCGCCCGGCATCCGAGCCGGCGCGCGTCAAGGTGTAAACTAGCCCGGAAGCTAGAGGTTCCATGCAACAAATCCTCGTAGTCGACGACGAAATCGGCATCCGGGAGCTGCTCTCGGAAATCCTTTCCGATGAAGGATATCAAGTGAGATTGGCCGAGAACGCCGGCGAAGCCCGCGCGTTCCGCAGTCGCGTGCGTCCCGACCTGGTGCTGCTCGACATCTGGATGCCTGACACGGACGGCATTACGCTTCTCAAGGAATGGGCGACCGCGGGATTGCTCACCATGCCCGTTGTCATGATGTCCGGGCACGGCACGATCGACACCGCGGTCGAGGCGACGCGGATCGGGGCCTACGATTTTCTGGAAAAGCCGATCGCGCTGCAGAAGCTGCTCGCGACAGTTGGCCGGGCGCTGCGTCATGGCGGCGAACAGCCGCAGCCGGGACTTTCGCTTGCCAGCATGGGGCGCGGCCCGCTCGTCATGGATCTCAAGCAGCGTCTGGAGCGGGTCGTCAATCTCCGGACGCCGGTCCTCCTCATCTCCGAACCTGGCTGCGGCATAGAACTCGCGGCGCGTTTTCTGCATTCGCGCAACGCAGCTTGGGTCGCCCCCGAGAACGCTGCGGTGCTGGCCCAGGCGCCGCTCGACCTGCTGGGCCAGGCGCGCGAAGGCACGCTTTTCTTCCACGATATTGCGGAACTCAATCGGGCCGAGCAGAAGGGCTTGCAGTTGCTGCTCGCCAAGCTCGACCGCTATAACGCGCGCCTCATCTGCGGCGCGACGCGCTCATTGCCCGACATGGTCGCGCAGGGCGCTTTCGACGCGCGCCTCTATTCCGCGCTTGCGGTGACGACGATACGGATCCCGAGCTTGCGCGAACATCGGGAGGACGTGCCCGACCTCGCGAATCTCGTCCTCACGCGCATGATCGAAGCGAAAGAGATACCGCCGCGTCAAATCAGCACCGCGGCACTCAATGCGCTGCGCAACTACGACTGGCCCGGCAATCTCGCCCAATTGCAAGGTGTGGTGCAGACGCTTGCGCTCACCGCATTGACCGACCAGATCACGCTCGAGGACGTCACTCGCGTTCTGCCGCAGCCATCCCCGGTGCCGCTGGCGCCTGCCGCCGCGCATGGATTGCCGTTCGATCTTCCGTTGCGCGACGCGCGGGACGCGTTCGAGCGGGTGTACTTCGAGCACCACATCGCGAAGGAAGGCGGAAACATCAGCCGCGTCGCCGAGGCGGTCGGTCTCGAACGCACGCATCTTTATCGCAAGCTGAAGCAGCTCGGCATCCGGCTCAACCGCAAGAACGAGGAGTGACGAGCGAGGCGCGCCCGCCCCGGCGTTATAATTTCCGCTTTTTGCAGTGCCACCCTGCGAAGGAATCCGGATGAATTCCCGTGTCGAACTCGCCAACGCGATCCGTGCGCTCGCCATGGACGCGGTGCAGAAGGCGAACTCCGGCCATCCCGGCATGCCGATGGGCATGGCGGAGATCGCCGAGGTCTTGTGGAACCATTATCTGCGGCACGATCCCGCCGATCCGCATTGGCCCGACCGCGACCGCTTCGTGCTCTCCAACGGCCACGGGTCGATGCTGCTCTACGCATTGCTCCACCTCACGGGGTATGACCTGCCAATGGAGGAGATCGCGCACTTTCGACAGTTGCATTCGAAGACGCCGGGGCACCCCGAGCATGGGCTTACGCCGGGGGTCGAGACGACGACCGGACCGCTCGGACAGGGGCTCGCCAACGCAGTGGGCATGGCACTCGCCGAACGCGTGCTCGCCACGGAGTTCAACCGCGAGGGTTTCGAGGTCGTCAGCCACTATACGTACGTATTCTGCGGCGACGGCGATCTCATGGAAGGCATCTCGCACGAGGCCTGTTCGCTGGCCGGGACGCTCGGCCTCGGCAAGCTCATCGCTTTTTACGACGACAACGGGATTTCCATCGATTCGGAGAAGGGACAGATCGGGAGCTGGTTTACCGATGACACGCCGCGCCGCTTCGAAGCCTATCGCTGGCATGTCGTGCCCGATGTAGATGGCCACGACTTTGCTGCGGTCGACGCGGCGGTAAAGGCGGCGCGGGCCGAGATGGCCCGTCCCTCGCTGATCTGCTGCAAGACCGTGATCGCGAAGGGCGCGCCGAAGAAGGCGAACACCGGCGCCGCGCACGGCGCGCCGCTCGGCGCAGATGAGATCGCAGCGACGCGCGCGAACCTCGGCTGGAAATATCCGCCATTCGAAATACCGGAGGCGGTCTACGCCGGCTGGAATGCGCGAGAGCGCGGGGCGCGCCTTCACAAGGCATGGCGCGAAAAGTTCGCCGCTTACGCGCATGCGCATCCGGAACTCGCAAGCGAATTCCGCCGGCGCATGTCCGGCGAGCTCCCGCCCCGGTGGCCTGAGCTGCGCAATGGCATCGTCGCGCGCGCCCACGAACAAGCGGAAAGCGTGGCAACGCGCAAAGCTTCGCAGAATACGCTAGAGAGTCTGGGGCCTGGGCTGCCCGAACTCATGGGCGGCTCGGCGGACTTGGCCGCTTCCAACCTGACAATGTGGTCCGGTTCAAAACCGATCGGTCGCAGCGGCGGCGGCAATTATGTCTATTTCGGCGTGCGCGAATTCGCGATGGCGGCGATGACCAGCGGCCTCAGCCTGCACGGCGGACTCATTCCGTACTGCGCGACGTTCCTGACGTTTTCGGACTACGCGCGCAACGCGCTGCGCATGGCAGCACTCATGAAAGCGCGCGCCATTTACGTCTTTACGCACGATTCGATCGGCCTCGGCGAGGACGGCCCCACGCATCAGGCGGTCGAGCAGGCGGCGACCCTGCGATTGATCCCCAACATGGATGTATGGCGGCCGTGCGACACGGTCGAAACGGCGTGCGCGTGGGCGGCGGCGATCGAGCGCAAGGACGGGCCGACCAGCCTGCTCCTCACGCGCCAGAACGTTCCGTTTCAGAAGCGCGCCGGAAACGCGGTGGCAGATGTCGCGCGCGGCGGCTATGTGCTTTCGGAGGCAGCCGGCGGCGCGCCGCGCTGCCTCATTCTCGCAACCGGCTCCGAAGTGCAGTTCGCGATAGAAGCGCAGAAGGCGCTCGCCGCGGACGGGATTGCGGTGCGGGTCGTATCCCTCCCCAGCACGACCGTCTTCGACCGCCAGGATGCGGCGTATCGCGCTAAAGTGCTCCCGCGCGGCGTCCCGCGGGTCGCCGTGGAGGCGGGCGTCACGGACTACTGGCGCAAGTACGTCGGCCTGGACGGCGCGGTGATCGGTATCGATCGCTTTGGCGAATCGGCACCGGCGGGGGATCTGTTCAAGTTTTTTGGCTTTACCGCGAACCACGTGGCTGCGGCGGTAAGAAACCTGCTGTAAAGGCCGGTACTCGCGAGAACGCCGCCCGGCCCGCTGTGTCATAGGTCAAAGCAAGTCTAAGGCGTCATCGCAGAAGCAGTCTCTACTTCAACCGGAGGACTTCGATGAGCATCAAGGTCGCCATCAATGGCTACGGCCGCATCGGCCGCAACATCCTGCGCGCGCATTACGAGGCGGGCAAGAAGCACGACATCCAGATCGTTGCCCTCAATGACCTCGGGAACGCGGAAACCAACGCCCACCTGACGCGCTATGACACCGTTCACGGAAAGTTTCCGGGCACGGTGCAGGTGGACGGCGATTCGATGGTCGTCAACGGCGATCGCATCAAGGTGCTCGCAATACGCAATCCGGCGGAACTGCCGTGGGGCAGCCTCGGCGTCGACATCGTGCTCGAATGCACCGGGTTATTCACGAGCAAGGAAAAGGCTTCCGCGCACCTCAAGGGCGGCGCAAAAAAAGTCGTCATCTCAGCGCCCGGCGGTAAGGACGTCGACGCGACGATCGTTTACGGCGTGAACCACAAGACGCTCAAAGCGAACCACACCGTCGTTTCCAACGCCTCGTGCACCACGAATTGCCTTGCCCCGCTGGCGAAGGCATTGCACGAGAAGATCGGCATCGTGCAGGGACTGATGACCACCGTGCACGCCTATACGAACGATCAGGTGTTGACCGACGTCTACCACGAGGATCTGCGCCGCGCGCGCGCCGCCACGATGTCCATGATCCCCACCAAGACCGGCGCTGCGGCAGCGGTGGGACTCGTGCTGCCGGAACTCAACGGCAAGCTCGACGGCTTCGCGATACGCGTGCCGACGATCAATGTGTCGATCGTGGATCTCACCTTCACGGCGGCAAGAGCGACCAGCGTGGAGGAAGTTAACGCCGCGATGAAAGCGGCCGCCGAAGGCGATCTTAAAGGCATCCTCGAGTACAGTACGGGGCCGCTGGTGTCCGTGGACTTCAATCACAACCCCGCGTCGAGCATATTCGATGCGACGTTGACCAAGGTCACCGGAGGCACGCTCGTCAAGGCGCTCGCCTGGTATGACAATGAATGGGGCTTCAGCAATCGTATGCTCGATGCAACAGTGGCGTTGATGAGCGCGAAGTGACCCACGAGTAGAGTGCCCCATTCGTTGGGGCTGTGTTAACAGCCGGCCGGAGCCACAATGAGCGGGGCTTCGAGCGTCCGTGCCGGAGCCACAATAATCGTGGCATGGCCTCTTGCAACGAATGATCGATGCACGTTTTTTACCGTTCGGACGCCATCATGCCGATCCTGAAGATGACCGACCTCGACCTGTCTCAGAAGCGGGTCCTGATTCGCGAAGACTTCAACGTGCCGCTCAAAGACGGCACGATCGCCGACGATACGCGCATCCGGGCGGCGCTGCCCGGCATCCGCCATGCGTTGGCTCGGCAGGCGCGCGTCATGCTGGTGTCGCATCTGGGCCGGCCGAAGGAA
>DATFGD010000439.1:0-2100 GCA_035249725.1 Burkholderiales bacterium | reverse complement strand
TCCATCCATACGCGGGCGACTTCCGGTGCCAGTTTCTCGCCGCCCGATATCACGTACCGCAACCGTGCGAAATCCGCCGGATGTGCGTGCGCCGCATAGTAGGAGAGGAAAGTGCCCGTGCCGAAGAGAACGGTGCAATCGGTGCGATACGCGATATCCGGAATCGCCCGGTAGTGCAGCGGGGAGATGTAAAGGTGCATTCGGGTGCCGGTGACAAGCGACAGCGCCATCCCGGCCGTGAAGCTGTACGCATGGTAAAGCGGCAGCGGATTCAGAATTTTGTCGTCCGCGGTGAATTCCATCACCGTGCGGATCTGAACGACATTCGCAACGATTGCCTGATGCGAGAGGACGACAGCTTTCGGTTCGCCGTCAGAACCCGAGGTGAGCAGGACGGCTGCCGGATCGGAAGCCCTGCGCCGCGCGATCACAAGGCGCGGGAAACGCAGCGCGAACGCGATGAGCCACAGCTTGTCGCCCAATCCGAACTGGCTGCGTAGATCCTCCAGATATACGATCATGCAACCCGAGAGCGCATCGAGCAGATGTTGCAGCCGCGCCTGGTCGATAAACCTGCGCGAAGTGATGACAGTCCTCACGCCGGCCGCAGTACGGGCCGCCTTCACCGCCGCGATACCACCGCTGTAATTGAACATCACCGGGACGCGCCCCGCACCGGAGAGCGCCAGCACCGTCTGTACGGTAACGGGCACGTTGGGCAGCAGCACGCCGACACGCTCGTTATCGCTGGTCGCGCGCTTGAAGAGTCGTCCAAGGGCAAGACCCGCACGCAGCATTGCGCCATACGTCTGCACGCCCTGTCTCTGATCTTCGATGAGGTCGGTGTTGCGGCCGTGCTCGCTGCACGCATCGAGAAAACATTCGAAAAGCGTTTTGCAGACGAATGCTTCGAGCGTCGCCTGTTGCATGATCGACGTGAGCCGGCGTGTGGCCAGCAGCCGGCGTTGCCGCGCCGTGCCGTCCGGTGCAGCATCGATGCGCCGCTCCGGAAGCAGGTGCAGCGTGACGCCTTTCAGCATCACGCATGCGCTCTTCACAAGGCCCGTCCCGCGTCCGGCAACCGAGCGACCCACGATGTGAACGGGCACAACGACGGCAGCGCTTTTGGCCGCCGCCAGCGCCGCAACCGGATACACCTTGGTGACGGCACCCGAGTGCGTGACCCGTCCCTCAGGAAACACCACAACGGGGCGGTGAGTACGCAGCAGCTTGAGTATCGCTTTAAGCGACGCGGGGTTGCCGACGTCGAGCACCGCGTGCGCCACGTAGCGCAGCGCCCAACGCATGAACCCGCTTTGCGCATCGTCGGGCGGAACGATGATGACGGGATGATGCGGCAGGAACAGCCCGAGCAGCAGCGCGTCGAACGGCGACTTGTGGTTCGCCACGATGAGGACCGGCTGGGCGCGGCCGGTAGTCCCGGTCGTGCCGCGCAGCCGAACCCGAAGCACTGCCCGCAGCAGGAAAGTCACCAAAGCACGCATGACGTTGTCTTCAAGGCGCTGCTCGCGCCGAAACCAGCTTTCTAACCCTTCCCGTGGCAAAGGTCAACGAAATCCGGCGGTTGTTGTAACGACTTAAGGTGCCTCGCAACGCCACCTGGGCCGGCGCGGTGCGGAAATCGCCGGAGAACTGAGAACTTACAATGACAATCTCATACAAATTATTGAACAGAAATAAAAAAGCTTAAATCTATCAAAGTGTTAGATTTGCTTTTTTAAAACGCCACGCCTAAATTTGATGCGGAAACTGCTTTGAGGAAAGGCAGTAATTCACTAGAGAACATAACTTTCGGATCGGGAGCGGCACATGGACATGAATATTCTGGAAGCATTGTTCGAGGCACCGATTTCACGTTCGATCAGGGCGACGGGGCACGAAAAGACCGAATACTATTTTTCGGAGCAACTGTCCGCGTACTACGATCGCAGCCTGCATGCGATGTGGTTGCGTTGGAACCCAGGGCCGCGGCCTAACTTCAATCCGAAACTGCTAAGCGACCTGGACCGTTATTGCCGCTTCCTCACCGGGACCGCCGGAACGGTGAACCATGACGGCGAGGAAGCGCCGATCGAGTAC
>DATFGD010000438.1:0-4066 GCA_035249725.1 Burkholderiales bacterium | reverse complement strand
GGAAAAAGAACTGACGGAAAAATTCCACGCCTGCCTCCGATTTGGTCTGGGAGCATCGCGCGCGCAAAGCGACCGCCTCGCGAAGGTCGTCGCGAGGCTCGAAGCGAGCACCGATGCGGCGCGCGACATCGTCACCGCGTTCCCCGTGGCATAGCGTCACCACCCCGCCCGCACAGCGAGCACCCCTCCTCGTCGAAGGAGGGGAAAGCTTCTCACCACCCGGCTCGCACAGCGAGCACGTCACTCAAGGATACGGTCAGTCGCAAACCGCCGATGCCGTCCTTATCGGAGGAGTGGACGCGCGTGAAACATTTTCCCTCCTACATCAGGAGGGGTGGCGCCGAAGGTGACGGGGTGGTTATCTGCCGGCGTCGAGCTCGGCGAACGCTTCGCGCGCGATGCGAAACGAATCCACGCCGGCCGGCACGCCGCAGTAACACGCCGCCTGCAGCAGCACTTCCCGGATCTCGTCCTTCGTCACGCCGTTGTTGAACGACGATTTGATGTGCAGTTTCAGCTCGTGCGGGCGGTTCAGGGCGGTCAGCATCGCGATGTTGAGCAAGCTGCGCATCTTGCGCGGCAGTCCGGACCGCGTCCAGATCATGCCCCAGCACGCTTCCGTCGCGTATTCCTGCAGCGGCATCGAAAAATCGTCTGCGTTGGAAAGGGACTTCTGCACGTATTCTTTCCCGAGCACTGCGCTACGCACTTCCAGGCCCTTGTTGAAAAGATCGCTTGCCATGTGAATCTCCATGTCGGTTTACGAAACGGTCAACCCGCGGACTTGCTTCAGCGTCTGCCAGGAGCAGACGATGTGATAACGCAATCTATGGTAGCACCCCCGTGATCACCCTTTCCCGTCAACGCGTGCGGGTCTAGAATCGCCACCTCGTACCGATCCGCATGGCGGCACGATCACCAACCAGGGGAGTAACGCATCATCATGGATCTTCAACTCAAGGGGCGCAGCGCGCTCATCACCGGCGGCTCGCGCGGCATCGGATTCGGAATCGCGCACCTGCTCGCAGCCGAGGGCTGCAATCTGCATCTTGCCGCACGCAGCGCCGCGGATCTGGAGGCGGCACGCAAGAAGATTGCCGACGCTCATCCCGTCGCCATTACGACCCACGCGCTTGACCTGTCTACTGCCGAGAATGTCTTAAAACTGGCGCGCGAAAGCGCAGCGGTCGATATCCTGATCAACAATGCGGGCGCGATTCCCCAGGGCACGATCACCGATCTGGACGATAAAACCTGGCGTACGGCGTGGGATCTCAAGGTGTTCGGCTTCATCAATCTCACGCGGGAAGTCTATCGCGAGATGTGCCAGCGCAAGCGCGGCGTCGTCATCAACGTCATCGGTACCGCGGGTGCGCGCCCGACTGCCGGCTATCTCGCCGGCAGCATGGCGAACTCGGCATTGATGACGATGTCTTGCGCCCTCGGCTCGGACAGCCCGCGCTACGGCGTGCGCGTGATGGGCGTCAATCCCACCGCGACCGCCACCGATCGCGGCGTTGCGCGCTGGCGCAAGGAGGCGGAAAAGGAATTGGGCGACCCGGAACGCTGGCGTGAGCTCACCAAAGGCTTTCCCTTTGGACGACCCGCCACGGTAGAGGAAGTCGCGAACGTCGTCGTGTTCCTCGCGTCCGATCGCGCCTCGTACATGAGCGGCAGCGTAGTCAATGTGGACGGCGGCGCAGTGTGGCGAAAATAAGCGCACCGATCGTGCAGTATCGACTTTGACCAAGCGTAAGTTTAGATGAACCGCCCGGTCAAATCGCGCCACCAGCGCTGCATGCTGCCAAGGTCGAGGTAAGCGGCGCCTTGGCGCGTGATGCGGCCGTAGGCCTGTGGATCGAACCATTCGACGATGCCGAGTCCAATCGCGGTCAAGCCGCCGACGATCAGCAGCAGCCCGAGCAACGCCTTGGGAATGCGCAGCAGTATCGTGCGCCAGATGCCGCGCCGGCCGCGATTGAACATGAGAAGTGCGCCCGCGCCGATGCCCAGCAGGCCACCCGCCGCAATGAGGGGCCCCGGGCGGCGCATCAAGCCGTTCACGGTGGTGCGCCACAGGCCCTCTTCCATCAGATAAGCGGACGCAATCAGCGCCGAACCGATCGCGAGCGCCATCAGCCCCCAGATCGCCGCCGGCGCGCCGTCGTAACCTTCACCCGCGTGCGTTGCGAAGCGGAAACTCATGCGCCGCGTGAAGAGCGATTCGAGGCCGCCGAGCGCGAAGCCCGCACCCACCATGAACAGCCCGAGGTGAAATCCTTTCGGCAGGTAGAAAAAGCGCGCGGCGATCATGCCGATCGCGCCGATGATGACGAACGTATATTCGAGAAATGCAAAAAAGCGCATGCCGCGAGTTTAGCCGAAAGCGCGTGTTGCGCGCGCAGCGCCGCCTGATATCCGCGGAAGAAATTCGATTATCTGAAGCGCCAGGTGAGCCCGAGTGTCGCGTGGGTCGCGCTCACGCTCCCGTCGTGGAAGTTGCGAACGATGCCGAGCGCGATCTCGACGTCTTTGGCGGGCGCGTAAATCGTGCCGATCTCGATATAGCCGAGATAACGGTGCGCGCCCGGGTCGGGGTTCGTCACCCAGCCGGCGTCGAGCGCGAGTTTCCAGTGCGCGGTCACATCCCATACCGGCGCGAGTGACGCGCGATAAAGCGTGCGTCGCTCGGCTGCGTCGAGGGCGGGATCGGCATGTGTGACCCTTTCCACCGCGAAATTGGCGTGGAGCGCACCGATCGTTGTTTCCTGCGTCGCGAGCAGGCCTGCACCGTACGTGGCGCGTGCCGTGCCTAGACCGCGCATCTCGCGCGCCTCCGAAACGGGGAGCCGTAACTCGGGCTTCAGTGCGAAACTCAATTTGCTCGCTTCGTTTTCGTAGAAGCGCCACTTCACACCGAGCGCAGTATTGCCCCATCCGCGCGCCGAGGGAGACGGCGCGGGAACGTCGATTTTCTGGTAGGGCGCACTTACATAAACGTCCAGTGCATCGGAAATTCCGCGCGTGTAAACCAGGGGGACTTCGTCCGTTACGGTTTTTGTACCGGCGACCGTTTCCACCGTACGGTTGTAAGCCACCTCGATCTGGTTGCCACCCGTGCCCTGCGTGCCGGTGTCATCGGTGATGAGCGGCTGAAAGGCGCAGGCATAACCCGGCACGAGCGCGATACAGCCCAACGCCGTCACGGCAGTGCGCTTCCTGGTTTGTCCCATAGCGGCGGCATTATAAGTGCATCAGGCATCGGCACGCGCGCCATCCGGGAACCGGTGCCATGCATCGGGATCATAGCTATCACCGAGCGGCGACTGACGAGCGTGGTAGAAGCCGCGGCTCCTATTCCCCGGCTCCAAGCCCGGAGTGCAGCGTTATGTCGATCGCGGCGCGGCGCGTTTTGATTATCCTGGCAGGGGTGCTGCTGGCCCTGCCGCTGCTGGTGATCGCCGGCGGCATTCTGCTGCTGCAATCTGAAAGCACCGAGCGCTGGGCCGAGGCACGGATCGGCGACGCGATTGAACGCGAAGTGGAGGTCGAAGGGATAGACTTCCAGTTCGGCTGGCCGCCCGCCATCAACGTCGAGCGCATCCGTATCGGCAATCCCGAGTGGGCAAAAACCCCGCACCTCATCGATGCTACGGACCTGCATGCGCGCATTGAAATTCCGCCATTGCTCAAACAGCGGATCGTGATCCCCTACTTCAGCGCCCGCTCAGCCACCGCGGGTCTGGAACAGGATGGCGAGCGCGCAACCTGGCGTTTCGGAGAGGGAGAACAGGAGCCCAGCCCCTTCCTCATCAAGCGCGTCAACGTCGAGGACGGGACGATCCTCTACCGCAATGCCAGCGACAACACGGCGCTCGAGGTTGCGGTGAAGGGCAGTCTCGGCGAAGGCGGTGAACTCAATGTAACGGCAGCCGGCAAGTTCAAAGGCGAATCCGCGAAGGGCACAGCGCGCGTTCCGTCATTGCAGCCGACCCCCGATACACCGATCGAGATCGAGGCCAAAGTGGCGATCGGCCGCACCAACATCACGGCCGAGGGAAATTTC
>DATFGD010000437.1:0-2871 GCA_035249725.1 Burkholderiales bacterium | reverse complement strand
AAAACGGGACATGGGACAGACGTTCATCGACTGGATGGTCTCACCGGGCGGACAGAAGGCCATCGCGGGCTACAAGATCGGCGGCGAGCAGCTCTTTTTTCCCAACGCCGGGCAGGAAGGCGCGTAACCGTGAACGGCTCGACCGTACCGCGCGCGCAAAGTATCATGCAGCGCTTTCGTGCAGACAGCGTATGAAAATTTTCGGATTCGCGGGATATTCCGGCAGCGGCAAGACGACGTTGATTGAAAAACTGATTCCCGCGTTTACCGGGCGCGGACTGAGCGTCTCGCTCATCAAGCACGCGCACCACACCTTCGACGTCGATCAGCCCGGCAAGGATTCGTGGCGCCATCGCCACGCCGGCTGCAGCGAAGTGCTCGTCACTTCGTCGCGGCGCTGGGTGCTGATGCACGAACTGCGCGGCGCCGCGGAGCCGCCGCTGGCCGAGCACGTGCAGCGCATCACGCCCTGCGATCTCCTGCTGGTAGAAGGTTTCAAGCGCGAACGCATACCCAAGCTCGAAGTGTATCGTGCAGAAGTAGGCGAGCCGCTGCTTCATCCGCACGACGCCGACATCGTCGCGATCGCGACCGACCGACCGCTCACCGCGCCGCTGCCGCAGTTCGATCTCAACGACCATGCCGCAATCGCGGACTTCGTGCTGCGCCACGTCGGACTGCAGTAGCTTGGAGTCGCCACAGTCAAGGTGTAAGCTCGTACCATGATCAAAGTGCTCTATTTTGCCCGCCTGCGGGAAGCGCTCGGCACGGGGTCCGAAGAGATCGCGCTGCCGCAGTCGGTATCGACGCTGGACGGTCTGCAGAGGCTGCTCCTCGCACGCGGCGGCGCGTGGTCCGAAGAACTGGCGGCGACGCGTCGCGTGCGGGCTGCGGTCAACCAGACGATGGCGGACGGCGATACCGCGATCGCGGACGGTGACGAGGTGGCGTTTTTTCCGCCGGTGACGGGGGGCTGACTCGCATGACGGTTCGCGTGCAGCAGGAAGACTTCGACGTGAGCGCGGAAATCGCCGCGCTACGCCGCGCCAATCCGAAGATCGGCGCCGTGGCGAGTTTCGTCGGCATCGTGCGCGATGTGAACGAGGGCGGGGCGGTTCAGGAAATGACGCTGGAGCACTACCCGGGCATGACGGAGCGCGCGATCGAAGAAATCATCGGCCAGGCGCGCGGCCGCTGGAAAATTGACGACGCGCTCGTCGTGCACCGCGTCGGAACGTTGAAGCCGATGGCGCAAATCGTGCTCGTCATCGTGACCAGCAGCCACCGCGGCGATGCTTTCGCCGCGTGCGAGTTCATCATGGATTATCTCAAGACGCGTGCCCCATTCTGGAAGAAGGAAAAGACGCCCGAAGGCGTGCGCTGGGTCGATGCGCGCGCCTCGGACGATATCGCGGCCGAGCGCTGGCGGCTCAAGGGCTGAAAAATGACTTGATCGGGCCGGAACCCGCCTCGCGCGCGACGCGGGCCCGCTTCTTGAGCTCGCACGAATCAACGAAGCGAATTCTTCTGGCGAACTGCTGGGCGCCGGATCCGCGCCGCCGTCGATGAAGCTTTTTTTGCGGCGGGATCATCGTGATGTCATCGGAATCGATCCAACAGGGAAGATCTCATGCATGCATGTGATGTGCTCGTAGTCGGAAAGGGCAACGCGGCGCTGTGCGCCGCACTCGCGGCGCGTGATGAAGGCGCGCGCGTCGTGATGCTGGAGGCCGCACCCGAGGAGGAATCGGGCGGCAACAGCCGGTTTGCGGGCGGCGTCATGCGGTTTGCGTACGATTCCGTTCGCGACCTGCAACGGATCACCGACATTCCGGCGGATGAAGTGGATGCCGTGGACTGGGAGAGCAATACCAGGGACCAGTTCTACGACGATCTCTACCAGGTCACGAGCTTTCGCACCGATCCGCAGTTGAGCGAGATACTCGTCACGCGCAGTCTCGATGTGATGGTGTGGCTGCGCAGCCAGGGCGCACGGTTCGCGCCGAACTATCGGCATCAATCCGCCGTCGTCAACGGCAAGCGGAAATTTTTCGGGCGCATGCCGTTGTGGGTCTCTGGCGGGGGGCCGGGACTGGTGCAGTCGCTCACCGATACAGCGGTCAAGAAAGGGGTGGAGATTTGCTATGACACCCGCGCGGTGTCACTGCAATACGACGGCGAGCGCGTGCTCGGCGTGCATGCGAAGCGCCGAGGCAAGCCGCTCGACTTCAGCGCGCGGGCGGTCGTGCTCGCCTGCGGCGGCTTCGAAGCGAATCCCGAATGGCGCACGCGCTATCTGGGGCCGGGATGGGAGCTGGCCAAGGTACGCGGCACCCGCTTCAACGTCGGCGACGGCCTCAGGATGGCGCTCGACATCGGCGCGTGCCCGTTCGGCAACTGGTCCGGCCGCCACGCCGTCTCGTGGGAGCGCGATGCGCCCGAGTTTGGCGACTTGAATCTTCCCGAAAGCTCGTACCGGCACAGTTTCCCGCTTTCACTCATGATCAACGCGGACGGCAGGCGCTTCGTGGATGAAGGCGCCGAATTCTACAATTACACCTATGCGAAGTACGGCGGGGAAGTGCTGAAACAGCCGGGACAGTTCGCCTGGCAGGTGTTCGATGCGAAGGTGCATCACCTGCTGCGGCCCGAATACGGTCACAAGAACGTGACGCGGGTTACCGCCTCGACCGTGGAAGAACTCGCAAATAAAATGGAAGGCGTAAACGCGGCCGGTTTCATCAACACCGTGCGCGCGTTCAACGCTGCCGTGCGCACCGACGTTCCCTTCAATCACGCGATCAAGGACGGGCGCTGCACGGTGGGGATCGAGCCGCCGAAGTCGAACTGGGCCCATCCGCTCGATACGCC